>CAVCCX010000057.1:0-10830 GCA_963600815.1 Bacteroides uniformis
TCTTCTTCATGATGGGAAAGCAGTCGGTGTGAAAGTCCATGGCCAGGAAATATATTCGGATTACGTTGTTTCTGGAGCCTATCCTGATAAGATGTATCCGGCTATGAAGTCTCTTCCTCTGATCAAGAGGAAAAAGATCAGTAAGATGATCAATTCCAAGGTTCTTGGAATGTCCTGTTTTTCCTTGAATCTGATTCTGGACAAGTCTCCGGAAGAACTTCATATTCAGGATTATTCGACCTTCTATGCCCCAGATGGCCTCGATTTTGATAAAATCAATAAGGACTATCATTCCCAAGGACATTATTCCTATGTCACATCCATCTGTATGAATAAGGCTAAGTCCGATTGCATCAAGGAAGGCTATACCCTTTATTCCATCACCGCTCTTCCTTATCCAGATGGCTGGCTTGATGTGACCGAGGAAAATTATTCTTCCATGAAGGAAAAGAATGCACGCTATCTTCTAGAGATGGAAAGCGAGAGACTCGTGGTCAATCTTTTTGACCATATTGTGGAATGCATCATCGAGTCTCCGATTACAATCGCGCATTACACAGGAGCGTATCGAGGTTCTGTCTATGGCTATCAGCATTCCATGGATGACCACATCATCGCCCGAAGGCTTCTTCATGGCTATGATCATTTCATACAGGGGCTCTATTTTGCTGGGGCTCATTCAGATTTAGGCGATGGAATGGGACCGGCGATTGCCAATGGAAGATTGGCGGCTGATGATATTCTTCATGACAGAGAAAGGAAGGAATCGAAAAAATGAAAATCAAATCGTTTTTCCAGGATGTGCTTGGTTCGACCAAGGTGACCAAAAGAAGAAAAGAGGCCATCAAAAGAGCGAGCCCCATGTCCAATGATGATGATCCCATCAATGAGGTGGCCCATCTTCTCCATCCGGGGAAGATTCCGGTTCATATCAGCAAGATCAGGGATTCCTCACCTTCTTCCAAGACAATCACATTCGAAAGCGAAAATGCCCATTTCCCGTATTTCAAGGCTGGACAATATCTCACCCTCACGATGATGATTGGCTCTTCCTTAGTCAGCCGACCCTATACCATTTCCTCCGCTCCCTTCCAGACAAGAGGAAAGAAACCGATTGTGGAAATCACCATCAAGAAAAAGCCGAAGGATGGCTTTGTCTCGGATTTTCTTCTTTCGAGCAAGGTCGGCGATTCCTTCTTGGCAGAGGTCGGACTTGGCCAATTCTTCTATGAACCTCTTCGTGATTCGAAGAATGTCGTTTGTATCGCCGGCGGAAGCGGCATCACGCCTTTTGCTTCGATGGCCAAGGAAGTGAAATATGGATGTCTGGATATCAATCTTGTCATTCTCTATGGCTCCGTGGATGAAAAAGACATCGTCTTGAAAGATGAACTGCATGACTATGAATGCCCGCAGGTGAAGATTGTTCATATCCTTTCTGGAAACAATCCGAATTATACAGGACTGAAAGGATATATCACGGCGGATATCATCAAGGAATATTCTCCTCAGGATAGTACCTATTTTGTCTGTGGACCCAATAAGATGTATGAGTCCATCCGTGAAGAACTCAAGAAACTCAACGTTCCGGAAAGAAGAATCCGCATGGAAGTCAACGGATTCGTCGATGATGTGAGAATGCTTCCGAATTATCCGATTCTGAAAAAGGATGAATCCTATCATATCACGATCCGAAGAGGCATCTCCGAGGATGTGATTCCGGCCAAGGCTAATGAATCGATTCTTGTCGCCTTGGAAAGAGCGGGTATCAAGACACATAGCGGATGCCGAAGCGGGGAATGCGGATTCTGCAGAATCAAAGTCGAAAAAGGAGACTTCTACCTCAACGAACAATCCGATTACAGAAGAGCGGCGGATAAGGACTTCAACTATGTCCATGCCTGTTCGACTTATCCTCTAAGCGACTTGACGATAAGAATCAATATCGATTGATTTTTTCAGGGCAAGGAAATAAGATAGAACTATGGCGAATCGATTTTATAAACCGAGCTATGACTGCATCATCATCGGCGGTGCATTGGCTGGCATGGCAGCTGCCCTGAAGCTGACCAAGCATGGATTCAAGAATATTCTCATCCTGGAAAGACAGAATCGTCCCGGTGGCGTGACCACCTCTTTTGTCCGTTCCGGCTTTGAATTCGAAGCCTCTCTTCATGAGATGTCCTCCGTCAGCGACAAGGAACATCCACTGGAAGTGCGAAAGTTTTTCGATGAATTCGGAATCAAGGTGGATTGGATCCGCATCGATGAAGCGTATAAATATGTCGAACCGGGTTTCTCTTGCGTGGTTCATGCTGGAAAAGGCGGTGATTTCTCCATTCCTGCCCACGATATCGCCTCAGCCATCGGAGATAGCGATGGCTCCTTATATGACAAGTTGATGCTTTTCTTCAATGACTGCGCCAATGTCTTCAACAGCATCAATTCGCTTTCCGATGGAAGCTTCTTCGATCTGAATCTGCTGAATTCGCATATCGATCTCTTGCGCTCTTTGTCCTATTCGACAAGCGAAGTCATCGAGGTTTATGGACTTCCAGATATCGCCAAGAGAATTCTTTTGGCCTATTGGGTCTATCTTGGCAATGTGCCGGATGATCTTCCCTATATTCTCTATACCTATCTCATCACGGTCTATTTGGGCTATGGACCGTATACCTGTTCGAAAACAAGTCATGAAATCTCGATCAAGATGCTTGAAGCCTGTCATGATAGGGATATCCAGGTAGAATTTGCTCAGGAAGTGAAGCATATTCTTGTGGAAAAAGGCCATGTTGTCGGTGTCAGGCTGCAAAGCGGAGAGGAGATTTATTCCAACTATGTGATTTCCGGTGCCTATCCAAACACGGTGTACAGCTCGATGATTTATCCACAGGAAGCCGTGAAGGATAAAGCGATTCGCTTTGTCAATTCAAAACAGATTTCCATGACGGCTTTCTCCGTCATGATGGTTCTTGATCAGGACTATAAATCCCTTGGACTGAATGACTATATGACTTTCTATGCCCCGGATGGATTGGATTTTGATCTCATCAGCGAGAAATATCATGGAAGACATGATTACAAATATATGATGAATGTCTGCTTCAATGCCTTAAGACCAGACTTCAGCCGGAGAGGAACGAGTGTCTATTCCATCACGGCTCTTCCCTACTCGGATGGCTGGAAGGGGGTCAATGAAGACAACTATGATGAATGGAAACATGAGGCAGCCAAGGAATTGATCGACTTGGAAAGCAAGCGCTTGGGATTCAATCTTTCCGACCATATCCTGGAAATCGAGTTCATCACCCCGGTTTCCATCGCCCATTATTCGAAGTCTTATCTTGGATGCATCTATGGCTATCTTCCCACGATGGATGACAATGTGGCCGCCCGAGCCATGAACCACAACAATGAATTCTTCATTCCCGGACTTGCCTTTGCCGGAGCCCATCAGATGGCTGGCGATGGCATGGGAACCCAGATCATCAACGGAAATCAGGCAGCCGAGGATATCTACTTCCAGTTCAAGAACGAAGTCCCTTCCCCCTTGCAGGAAATCATGATTCCGACCAAGAAGAAAAAGAAGAAATAAAGAAAACCGCCTTTCTCCCTAATGGGATTGAGGCGGCTGTTTTTGTTTGGCCTGACAGGGAATCCTTCCGATGTTCATCCGGTTGACGGCTTTCAAGATCGGCAAGGATAGAATGCCGACAAAGATGCAGGTCAGAAAACTCGAAAGGAAGCGGAAGAAGGTTTCAAGAAGAGTGTAGCTGGTGGGATAGTTCATCAAGATGCCATCGAGAATGATGATTCCGGTATTGGCACTCGTGGTGACAAGTCCGGCGATGATGATGGTGATGAAATAGCTGACAGGGTGATTCTCGAGATAGGTATTCTTCTTTCGATAGATAAGGGCGACAAAAGAGATGATCAATGCACGAAGAAGACCAGGAATCAGCCAGAGGACAGTAGTCGGACCAGGGCCGTACTTGGCCATCTGGTTGATGGTTTCGCCGACCAGTGCGACAAAGATAGCATCGCTTGGGGAATAAAGAAGGGAGACGATGACAACACAGATGCTGGCCGGTGTCAGGGTGATGTTTCCGAATCGGATGGAAAAGTAAGCGAGGACAAAGTAGAGACTGGCCATCATGGAATCGATGGCAAGGCGATAAGTCGTATCTTTTCTCATGAAACCTCAATTCTGGGAGAAGCAGACAATGGAAAGAATCAATGCGGATGCGAATTGATACCGCGGCAATTGCCTTCGTACATCCGCAACTCCCATCGGATGTCACTTGACGCATCAATCCTACTCATCGATTTCTTCTAGTCTATCAAAAAATGATAAGAAGAAAATGATAAAGCGTTCCCATGGAAAAAGAAAATTCATCGAAAAGAAAATCAATCCGTGCTTGAAACGAATCAAGCTGTGCGGATTGATTTTCAGAAGGAAATGCCAAGTCTTAGAGAGACTCGATTTCGACGATCGGATAGTCGATTTCCAGATAGACGTAATGATAGACTTTCACCTGGATGGTGGTGTTGTCTTCATAGGTCCTCTTGGCAGTCAAGGTCTTTGTCTCATCTGAGGAATATTCGTAGTTCCAGAGACAATTATTAGAAGCATCTTTTTCTTTCTCGAAGGCATTGATTGCATTCGTGAAAATCCTGTCATCCCAGGTCTGTCCGATGATGGAAAGAGAATTCACGGCATCCTTCTGAATCTTCGGCGTTTCCGTTCCGATATAGAAATAGGGAATGACGTGATTGAATTTTGTCTGCATCTTCGCATTGATTTCACTGCTCCAGGAAGTGACTTCACTTTCTTCATTGAACGGTGGATGATAGAAGATGGAGCAGGTCGCACTCGAATCATTTTCCAGGACCAATTTGATGGTCGCCTTGTTGGAGAGTTCCTTTTCTGCTTTCACTGTGATGAAGTCGTTTTCCAAAGCAAAGGAAAGATTATAGTCTTCATTCTTCAGTTTGCTTGCCAGGACACAGGCTCTCTCAAAGGAGAAAAGACCATTGCCGGCCAAGTAGGCATAATTGCCAGATTCCTGGAAAGATAGGCTTCCTCCCAAATTGAGGTAGGGCATGGTGAAATTTTCATCGCCGACATAGCCGTTGATTTGGGAAAGAAGCGAGGAATCATAACTTCCGGTATTCACGATGTTTTCCAATGTGCAGCGATAGAATGTGAGACAAGGATGGTCATCGCTCTTCTCTATGAAGGCAAAAAGGAAATGATTGCTTGTGCTGATCGTCTTATAGGCAATGAGACACTTATCTTCCTCTCCTTGTCCTTCCAAGACTGTATAGCCGTCATTCGCAAAGGCAGTGGAGGCCTTCGTAATGATTTCATCATTCCAGCCACCGCCTTCGATGAATAATCGATTGAGGAAGTGATCATCCTCGCCTCCGGAAACATGGTAGGAGAAAGGCTTCTTGCTTCCAAGGTAGATGTAGGGAAGACTGACCCCGGTGATCTTGTTGATTTCAGTTTGGGTTTCGCTATCCCAGGCTGTCGAGGCGTCATTGATGTCATAGGCTTCCTTCAGGGTGATAAGCAGCTGTGCCTTCTTCGAATAGGTCGAAACAGTGCCGAGAGTGACATCCAACTGACATCCGTCACTGAAGGTTTTCTTCACATGGATGGAAGAAGCCGTTCTTGCCGTCGCTTCTTTTTTCTCGATGGTTGTCCAACCCTCTTCGCTCGTGTATTTGGTAAGGAAATCGCTCATCATCCCTTCATCATAGTCATTTCCGGTGAGGCGAAGCGTCTGATTCAGTGCGGAATAGTCGATATTCGGTTTCTTCATGCGAAGGAAGACATAGGGAACGATATGGCTGTCCATATGATCTTCGAAGGCTTTTTTGACATCCTCATCCCATGTCGCATCGCTTGAAGGTGTCACGTATTTTGGAACATAGGTGATGGTCAAGACGGCTTTTGAGTTTTTTTCCTTCAGTGTCACCTTATAGACATCGCCATCATAGTTTCCGGTCATCGAAAGAGAACCTGAGGAGAGTGTGACATCGATATTCCAGGCCTTTTCATCCGAGGAATTCTTTTCCTGGGAATAAATGGTCTCGATATAGTCGCCGATGGAGGTAAGATAATCACCGCCGGTGATGGTCAGCATCGATTTGCTGCTATCATAGACGGCTGTTTCTTCTTCGCAGTTGAGATAGACATAGGGAAGAACCATGCCGAAATTCTCCTGCATGAGGGTTTTTGTGTTCTCGCTCCAGGAAGTGGCACTCTCAGGGACAATCAAGGCTTCCGAGAAATAGCATTCGATGATGATGCCATAGGTGGAGTCTTCCGTGACATTGCATTTGAGGATATGATTGTCCGGAAAATTCTTCCGATAGGAGATGCTCTTGCAGTAGAGGTCTGCGGATTCATCCTTGATGATGTCCCATCCATCATTCTGGAAGACCTGCTTGGAAGAAGAAAGAATCTGGCTGAGTTCTTCTTTCGTGATATTGTTGGCACCTTGGATATCGAGTTCGAAAAGGGAGGAATGATATTCTGCAGTGACAAGCCTTGTTCCGAGATAGAGATAGGGAATCGTATGTCCGTCAAGATAATTGGTGAATTCCTGACTGACACGGTTTGGCCAGGATGTGATTGCCCTCGCATCAAAACTTTCAATCATCTTGACTTCCATAATTGTCTTTTTTATTTCATCGTCACTCTGAGAGATAGTGATGGAAAACTGATCTTGGCTTGTGGAGGAAACTTTCCCGGTTGCGGAAAGAGTGTTGTTTTCTATCTTTGCCGTGTATCCCTTGCTTTCCAGAATCGTCTTGTTATCCTGTAGGACACGGCTATCGAATTTTCCCCCAGAGAGAGTGATGGTCTTTTCTTTCTTATTGAAGGAGGCAATCGGATATTTTTCACAAAGATAGACGAAAGGCGGAATGGTATTGAAATATTCATTGAAGAGGTTTTTCACATCCTCGTCATAGTCGCTGATAGAGGATGGATCATAGTCTTCTTCATAGTAGGCATGAATGGTCAATGTAAGGTCGGTTTTCTCTTCTTGGGTGGATTTTGGTCCGATGACAACAGAGACCTTTCCTTTGTTTGCTTTGAACGATTCGGTTGTATTATTGGTGACGTTCCATCCATCCTTCTCTGAGAAGGCCGCAGTCAGAGTGGCAGGTGTTTTTGCTTCATCCCATTCTTTTATGCCGGAGATTTCCAGTAGACCATAATCATCCCCATAGGTTTTCCATTCACAGTCGATTTGGTTTGTCTTTCCGAGGTTGATGAAGGGAAGGACGGTATTGTCAAGATATTTGAGCATCTTGTCCGTGACACTCTTTGACCATCCCACTGAATAGGGATCGAAGGTGGAAGTTGACGTTGTGGAATCCTCCTTTGAGGAGGGGGTGCTTGTTTTTCCTGTCGTGGAATTGCTTATGCTTGATTGTGTCGAACTATATTCGCTAGAGGAGGAAGAAGAGAGAGAGGATGTGTTTTGGCTGCAGCCAAAAAGCATTGCCGCGGTTATTAGAAAGACCAATTGTTTCTTTTTTTTCATGATGTATTCCTCCTTGGGTGAATCTATATTTCATCATTATATTCTTATCTGTTCTGATTTAGAACTTTTCCGCATCTTTTTTATCAAAAAAGAGAGGAAAAGGCTGTGATTGCTCACAGCCTTATAAGAGGATGATAAGGGAATAATTATCTGCAGTAAACTTCGACCTTCGGGTATTCCTGGGAATTGTAGGTGTAGTGGATGACTTTGACGGTCATATGCTTTCCGTCGCTGAATGCCCTCGTGGCAACGAGAATCGGATATTCATCATCCGAATAGTCATACATGTACGTCCAGGCCGATTTTGACGTTGTGACATCCTTATCGGCTTCGAAGGCAGCAATGGCGTTATCATAGACGGCATCATTCCAGGTCTGGCCTTCGATTGTGACAGAGTTGTAGTAGGAGGAATAGGTGGCTGTCGGACTATCGGCACCGATATAGAAGTAAGGAAGCGTATGTCCGAAGTTGGTGGTCATGAGGCTTGTGACGGCTGAGGACCAGTCAGTGACGCCTTCGGGAGCCTTGAACGGCGGGTTGTAGTAGAGGTAGCACTTGGCTGTGGACCAGTTGTCGATTTCAAGAGAGAGTTTTGCTCCGCTTTCAATTGTCTTGTTGGCAGTGACTTTCAAGTCGCTGGCGGAATCTCTGATGTAGAGATCGTTCCATCCATCGGCTTTAAGCTGTTCATAGATGACCCAGGCTCTTTCATGGGTCAATTTCTGAGTGCTGGTCAATGTGGCATGGTCTGTATCGGTGGAATAGGTGACATCCGTCGAGGCATCGCCAAGACTCAGATAAGGAAGCATATAGGTCGTATCGGAAATGTAGGTCTGGACTCCTGTCTTCACCGTTTCATCCCATGTGCCGGTTGTCGAAATCGTTGGGTTGGCCATAGCGGTCTCAAAGACATAGAATTCGGCTTTTCCGGAGTAGTTCTTGAAGATCTGGGCGGCTAAGAAAGTCGTGTTGTTGATCTTCTTGTATCCGGCAACAGAGGAACCATAGCTGCTCTTGGAGTAATAGCAGGTGAATCCACCAGCCTCGAGAGAAGCTTTGCCACTGGCTAAAATCTGATCGCTCCAGTTTCCACCGGTGATATCGACTCTGTTGAGATAGTTCGAATAGCCTGTGCTGACGGAAGCGCTCGGATTCTTCGAGGCGAGGTAGACATAGGGGATGGTATAGCTGAGCGTGGAGAGTTTTCCAGCTGTCGTGGTATCCCAGGCTGTCGGCTGATTGGCATCGGTGTAGTATTCTTCGACATAGACCGTCATTTCTGCGATGGTGGTATAGCTCGAATAACGTGTCAGCTGAACCTTGAAGATGAATCCATCGCCGAAGTCCTTGCTGACTTTGTAGACACCCGCAGAGGTTCCAGCAGCGGGCGTATCGGTGATGATTGTCCAGCCATTGGCTTCGTTGTAGCTCTTCTTCATCTCGGTAATCATCTCTTCATCCCATTCACCGCCCTTGATCTGGAGGTAGTTGGAATAACTGGACCAGTAAACGGTCGGTGTCTTGGTTCTCAGATAGACATAGGGAAGGTCGTGTCCGGCGAAATATTGTGAGGCGGCCGTTTCGACATCGGTTCCTGTCCAGGATGTGCAGTCAGCCGGAACAGAATATTTCGGCGTGTATTTGATGGTCATGATGGCATTGCCGGAACTATAGTCCTTCTTGACGGTGATGTTGAATCTTGCATCGCCAATCTTGGCCGACATCGTCACACTGCCGTCATAGTCGCTCAATTCGATTGTCCAGACATTGGCACCAGCATCATCCTTCACTTTGGAATAGACGTCATTGACATGGTCACCGATCGACTTCAGCCAGGCTCCGCCGGTGATGGTGAGATTCGGTTCCGTCCAGTCAGCCGTTTCGGTTGCCGAGTTGAGGTAGACATAAGGAAGGACGGTGCCGCCGAGATTGGTCGTCATGAGATTCGTCGTTGCTGTCGACCAGGCTGTGGAGGTGGAAGGAATGTTCAATCCTTCGGTCAGATAACATTCGATGATGACGCCATAGCTGCTGCTTTGCGTGACAACGCATTTGATGGTGCAGTTGTCAGAGAAAGTCTTCTGATAGGTGATCTTCTTTGTGCCGGTGGAGGCAGATTCATCCGACTTGAGGGTCCAGTCCGTGAAGGCTGTCTTGGAGTTGGCAAGGATTGTATCGACCTGGGCAGAGGTGATTTTGCTTGAGCCACGGATATCGAGTTCGACACTCGATGTCCAGAAATAGGTGGTCGGATTCTTGGTTCCTAAATAAAGATACGGGATTTCATGTCCGTCCAAGTTCGTCGTCATTTCGGATTTGACACTGGCTGTCCAATCCGTCTGGCTGGCTGGGTCGAAGTTTTCGGTCAATTCTACGACCATGGAAATCTTCTTGACGCTGTATCCGGAAGACTGGATGACAATCTTGAATTCATCCTGGCTGGTGGCAGAGACTTTGCCCGTGGCGGTCAAAACCTGTCCGGTGATGGAGGCAGAATAGCCAGCGGCAAGCAATGTCGTCATGGCATCGGTCAAAACAGCAGCGTTCCAGGCTCCTCCTGTGATGGTCAGCTGGCCATAGTAGGAACTAAATTCAGCAGATGGATAGACCGTTCCGAGATAAACAAAGGGTGCAACGACACCGAAGTTGTCCTGGAAGAGCTGGGTGGTTTCACTGTCCCAAGCCGTCATAGCTGTCTTGTCATATTCTTCATCATAGGAGGCTTTGATCGTCAAGGTCGGATCTGCGCTGTAGCTGGATGTGGAAGCAGGGCCGATGTCGACATGGACCTTGCCTGTGGCATCCGTAGCCTTGAAGCTGTTGGTCGTTCCGGTTTCAATCGTCCATCCGGCATTCGTATAAAGCGTCGTCAGCGTGGCTGGTGTGGAGGTGGAATCCCACTCAGCGGTACCCTGGATCTTCAGTATGCCGTAGTCAGAGGAACTGACAGACCAATCCGCATCAACAAGGGAAGACTTTCCAAGGCTGATATAGGGAAGAACGGTGTTGCCAAGGTATTTGAGCATCATGTCCGTGACCTTCTTCGACCAGCCGACAGAATAGGGGTCAAAGGAGGAAGAAGATTCCGAGGATTCTTCTGCACTGGAGTCCTCAACAGATGATACGGGCGTCGAAGAAGATGTCAACGGGGAACTCGACGAAACGTCTGGGGTTGTCGTTGATGATGTTTCTTCAATCGGGGCTTCGCTCGTGCTATTTCCAGTTGAGGAAGTATCCGTTCTCGAGCATCCAATCATGGACAGGGCAA
>CAVCCX010000058.1:0-10777 GCA_963600815.1 Bacteroides uniformis
ACTATATACTCTAGAGTATAATACTTATGAGTATATAAGAGGTGAAAACATATGTTTTATGGCCGAGAGAAAGAACTTGCGAAGCTGGAAAAGGAATATCTCAAGAAGAATTCATTTTGCACAATCTATGGAACGAGAAGAATCGGAAAGACATCTTTGATCAATGAATTCATCAAAGACAAGAAACATATTCTTTTCCAGGCGAAAGAAGTTTCGGATTATGACAATCTGAAATCTTTTTCGCATAAGATTCAGGATAGCTTTCATCGCATGGATGAATATGTCTATTCTTCCTGGGAGAAGGCGTTTGATGCGGCTCTTTCTTTCTTTCAGGGAGAAAAAGGAGTCATTGTCATTGATGAATATCCCTATTTGGTGAAATCATATGAAGGAATCTCCTCCATTCTTCAGGATATTTATGACAACAAACTGAAAAACAGCAACATTATGCTGATTCTATCCGGTTCGAATCTTTCTTTTATGGAAAAGGAACTGAATGACAAGCAATCCCCGCTTTATAAGAGAGTCACCCTCAAAATGAAAATCAATAAGATGCCCTTTGAGGAAGCGGCCTTGTTCTTGGATGGCTATTCGAATGAAGACAAGATGAAGTTCCTATGCATGTTCGGTACCTATCCCTTCTATCTTTCGAAGATCGATCGGAATCTATCTTTCGAGGAAAATGTAAAAGAACTGCTTTTCAATGAGAATTCGATCCTTTTGGATTCTCCAAAACTTATTTTATCCAATGCGAGCAGGGAACAGAGCTTTTATAATTCCATCTTGCTTGCGCTGTCAGGCAAGAAGAAGGGCCTTTCTGAACTGAGCCGACTGATGAAGGAAGATGTCACGAAAATCAACAAATATATGAAGACGCTTCTTGATGCCGAGATTGTCATCAAAAACGAGATGTATAATTCATCTAGGAATGTTTATTATTCTATCGAGGACCCTGTCTTACGATTCTATTATCAGTTCCTTCTGAAGAATATCGAGAAAATCGAAGCGGGATATGGTGAAGTCCTTTTCGAAAGACTTAAAAATGAAATCCATTCTTTCATTTCCTATGCATTTGAAGATATTTCCATTTCCTATATGGAGGGATTGTCTAGCAAGGGAATTCTTGGTGGAATCTATTATCCGATAAGGAATCTCATCATTGAGAAATCAGAACTGAGTCGCTCCATCGAAATCGATGGCATCGCCAGGGATGGGGATTCCCTCCTTGTCATCGAATGCAAATTCACGAATGAAAAAAGAACAGTCAGCGACTATAAAAGAATGATTGAAAATACATCGATCAAGATGTTTTCTTCCATGAAAAGAATCGAGTATTACATCATTTCGAAAAACGGATTCGAAGAAAGTCTTTTAAGCATGAAAGATGAACATCTGCATCTCATCTCATTGGATGATATGTTTGACAGATAAACAGAATTGAGGAAGACATTTTTTGGTCAGGATAAAAATTGCAAGAGGCATGATTGATTGAATAAGAATGTCTTACATCGTGTATTTATTGGTGTATCTGCATTCCTTTTGAGATTATACAGGCATCCGATCCGTTTTTTTCTGAAAGCAATATGACTCATGTCAGGAAATCCGTCAAGGAGCTAGGGGATGGCAAAGGGACTGCTCACGAACTGATCGAGGCCGATGATGAGTGAGACAATAGGTCCTGATGAGGACTGAGAAGAGAAACTGTCTTACATGTCTATTTTGTAGGTGATGAATGGTAGGGCTGGCAATCTGTTCTCTTCGAGGATGGAAACAAGCATATGAGCAAATCCTTCCGGATCCTTGATCTGGTATTACATGTGATTTTAGCCTTCAAAGATAGGATAATTTCCATCTGGATATGCATTTTTTGACTGCCTCTCGATACTTGAAATGTTCTTCGATGCTTCCGAATTCGAAAAAGGTGACTTTCTGTATTTCTTCAGGAAGGAAAGGAAAAGGTTTGTTGTCAAGGCTGTCTTTCAATTGTCGACGGAGATTGCGATATCTTAGGTTCTTTCCAGCCATGATGAAATAGGGCTTGATTGCCTCATCATCACATCAGAGAATCTTTTTGAGGGAGCCTCCTTTTGTCCAATAGAGAGACTTGATGGCGAAATAAAGATGTGGGTCAGGATGATTTTCACAATAGACAGTGGAAGTGGGAAGGATGAAGTAATATTTGTCTTTGAGATATTCATAGACCGGCTTTCCGCCTTCTTTATTGACGCCCATGGCATGGAAAAAGCGAATGGCCGGGTTTGTCCTCTCTCCGATTGTCTGAAAGATCATATTCTTTTCTCATTTGTTTTTAGTACCATCCACGACGATATCTTGGTTCGTAGTCACCAAGTTCACAGTCGATGCATTCTTCAGATTTGTAGGTAAATCCATATTCTTTGCACCATTCTTCGATTGTGTATTTTAGGTCATAATCTTCGACACAGGGTTCATAGTAGTCATCCGAGGTGCAGTATTCTTCGAAATCTTCATCGAGTGTGGCAATCAGTGCTTCTTCGAAGAAATTATGAATCTCCTTTTTGGTCAGGAAGGGATTCTTCTTGAGCATGATTGAGAGATTCTTGTTCTTCTTGATTTCCTTAGTCGGTGTAAGCGTGATTTCTGCTTCGTATTTGCAGTCTCTTGTTCCTTCGCCTGGATTCCAGGTGGCGAATCCATTCCAATGGATGATGAAATCCTCATTGAGGAATTCATTGTATCCGGATTGTTCATTCTTCTTCCATTCGCTTTGATTGTCTTTTGAATATAGGGAGAGAAGGATTTCCCTAAGAAGGTCAGCCATCTTCTTATTGAGTGAGCATTCTGTCTGGATGAATTTTGTGAAATCATCTTCTCCAATCTTTTTCGTCAAATCTTCTTTTTTCGTCAAGGCAAAAAGGTGAAGAAGAGAAGCCGCAATCTTCTGATTCTCTTTTTCTTCTTTCGTCAGTTCCAGATAGACGTCATAGGGTTTGTCGAATAGGTAGGAAGGTCCATTCTTGTCGATGAGTCCCTTTAAGGATGCGACAATCTTTTTTGTGTTTTCTTGCATATTCTTTCTCTCCGTGTTTTCTATATCGTATCACTTCTTCTCTTTCTTCGGTGTGGATTTGATTTCTAAACGAAAAGCCAACCGAGCACAAAGTCTTGGTTGGCTTATGAGATGTTTAGAAATGAGTCGGAAGCGGTGGCGGAACGGGAATGGAGGAACCTTCGAAGTCGGTTGTGATTTCATTGGTCGATTCATCGAGCATGAGGAAATATTTTCCGCTGGAATCGGAGAAGGTCAAGGATAGTTTTCCATTGTGTGTTGTGATGGAATAGGGGCTGAACAAAGGAAAACCGGAGATGGTCACATCGTAGCCCATGACGCTATTCTTTTCGACTTTCACTTCGGAATTGTTGATGGTATAGGTGCCGACGAATTTGTCCATATCGGTGTAGGAGAGTTTTCTTTCCAGCTTGAGGGAAGAAGATGCGCTATCCAAGGTGAAGTTGTCACTGGAGGAATAGTAGGTGATGGTGTAGTCGGAAGTATGATAGATCGTCTTTTCATCATCGTATTCGATTGAGTCGATAGAAAGAGATTCTCCGTCGATATAGATTTTGTCATCCTGGACATAGAGGGTCTTTGTCTTTCCTTCATCAGAATAGGTTCCCCAGGCACGGACAAGATTGCTGTTGTAGTAGTCGAGGTTGGCGATGGTGACACGGTTGTCCTTGAAGGTGATGGTCAAGTAGACATTTCGATGGGAGAAGATGATGACAGCCTTGTTTTCATAGTTCGTATAGATGGTGTAGGTGAATTTGACATGTTTCTCTAAACCGGTGCCGGCCTGGTTGACAATGTCGAGGTAGAGTTCTCCTTCATTGGTGAATTCGATGTTTTCGATGCCGTATTTGCCATAGGCCTGATAGGTACCTGCAATCTCCTCGAAGAGGTTTTTCTTCACATAGGAGATATTATTTTCAGAGATGAAGGTGCCACTTAGATTCGAGACATAGGTTTCCTTCTTTTCGTTTTGGATGCCAAAAAGGAATAGACCGCTATTTTCATCATAGGAAGGGGCGAAGGTGTAGTTTGTTGTCTTGCCATCGATGGTCAGATGATAGGCATCAAGGACGAAACTGTTTTCCCCATCGGAGGAATATTCTCCATAGGCGGATTCGAGGGCTGTCTCAGAATAGAGGGTTGTCATATTCACACCATCAAGAAGGATGTAGTATCCGATATCCGCCTGGGCGAGGTTGAGAGAATAGGCCTTGTTTGAAGAGGTCGTCAGAAGAAGAGTTGGATATTTGTCTCCATGGTCATAGGCTAAAGAACCAGTGCCATATTCTTCCTGATAGACGAAGGAGAGGTCATCATTGACTTTCAGTGCTTTGTTTCCATTCTTTTCATGAGCGATGAATGTATCGGTATAGTACGCCTTGAATTTCGTGATGTTGATCGGATAGGAAACCGTCTGATCGACTTCAAGACGGATGGCTGCATCTTTCTTATCTGGAGAAAGGGTGTATGTCTTTCCGTTCTTCGCGAACTGAATCGATTTTCTCTTGTTGGCTATGACGAATTTGTAGGTGACGACTTCCTCGTTGAATGTCACTTTTGGATCGGTTTGATCGAAGGTTTCTTCGATGACGAACGAATTCGTTCCATCGGAATAGGAACCATAGAGATCGTCGATATCGTTAAAGGGATAGAGGTCATCCTTATTGTCATGATGGACGAGAAGATATCTTTCTCCGAAAGAGAAGGTATATGTTTTTCCATCCATTGTCGCTTCGACCTTCAATCCATCGCCATCGAGTTTTGTGGCATAGGTTCCAGAAAGCGTGCCGAAGGTGATGGTCTTCTCTTCGATATCGATATTCAGAATGATTTCTTTTTCTCCATCGAAGAGGGAAAGGTTCTGCAAGGAACCGATATCGCTCATATATTCGACGTAGTCATCGTCGAAATGCGTGCCAGAGAAAACATAGATTTTTTCTTTGGCCGTGTCTTTATAGATGATATTCTTTCCATAGCCATAGGCATCTTCATCGAATTCTTCAATCTGCTTATAGACCTTGTCATCCACCTGGACAAAATTGGACTTGATGTACCAAGACTGTTCATTGCTGATCGAGCTGCTATATTTGTGGGAGGAAGGGAAGACGCCACGCTTTTCATCGAATTCACCGCTGAAGAGAACATACATGTTGTATGTGCTCGAATCGCCATAGGCGGAATAGGAGCCGGAGAATTCAGCAATGGACGGCATATAGGTTCCGATTGTGGTGGGCTTCTCTTCGCTATCCAGGCTCTCAAGATGCAATAGGCCATCCTGGAAGTTGACATAGGCCTGGTAATCCATGTCATTGAACTGGGAAGAGAATTCGATCTTCAATGTGTCGTAGCTTTTTTCCTTTTCTTCCTCTTCATAGGTGATGGTGACTTTTTCGACATTGGTCGGTGTGAGCTTCAGTTCTTCATCGGCTTTTAAGACCAGACTTTTTTCAGAGATTGTCAGTTTGGAATTCGTGGCATAATAGTCTCCGATGAGGTAGGAAAAATCATCTTTGTCGAAGCTCGGTGGCAAGATGGTCGAAGAGGATGAAGCAGATGAGGAAACTGTATCACTTGAGGCGATTGGACTGCTTGTGGCAGAGCCCGAAGAAGAGGATGAGGAGGACGGACTTGAAGAGATATTTGTTTTGCTGCATGCAGCTAAGGAAGCAAGCATGACAAGGCTGAGAACAATTGCATGTTTTTTCATATTCTTTCCTTTCTATGATTGGCTTGACAGCCATATTTTTTCTCATTAGTATAGCCGAAGGATGATATTTTGTCTATGAATGTGCCTACATGAAAAACTTGAAAATCTTTTTTGATTCTTAAAAAATGTTTTTCTCTTGATAAATGGTTGTTCAATCAAGACAACGTTTGATTAAAAATAGAAACACTTAAAATTTTTAAGGTTCATTTAAGGAATGAAATAGAATCCTTCATCGGATATTCCGCTCTTTGACGGAAAGAATCTTAGTGTCTGATTGCATCGTCAAAGAGATTTTCCAAGGTGAGAAGATGGACATGACTGTCTTTGACTGAAAGAAGATCATCTGCAAACCCATGCTTGGAGAATAGGAAAAAGTCGATGTTTTTATATTCTCCAAAGATAGAAACAGATTCTTTTAGATGATCTAGGATATTCTTCGAGAGGGCTTTGTTTCGATATTTCGATTCGATGACGAGAAGATTTTCCTTGTTTTTTCTTATATCTTCAGCAATGCCATCGATTTCGATGGGACGCCCCAATTTCGATTTTTCGATTTTGTAATTCTGAATGAGTCCATAGAAATGGGGAAGTCTTCCTTCCATATTCTTCTCGTTCATGAATTGGTTGACGACATTCTCGAATCCGATGCCAAGAAAAGCATGGATTTCATCCTGGATGGATTCGAAGTATTGTTTTCCTCCGCCAAGAGAGATGAGATCAGTGTACTCAAAGATGAATCGGAAGAAGAAATTCAGAAAGGTATCCGCGATGACGTAGTAGTTTTGCTTTCTTCCGGCATGGAACATTTCTCTTTTTTCGATGATGGCCATCTCGGAAAGCTGTTTGAGATAGGTTGAGAGGTAATTCGAATCGACATGCAATGCCTCAGATATTTCTTTTGGAGTCGTTTTCCTTTTCGAAATCTGATAGAGAATGGAATTGTACATTCGATTGTTGCTGCTTCCAATAGGCATGACATTGCCAGGAGCGTCCAACAATGGACAGAATCTTGAAAAGACAAGTCTTTTTAGGTTTTCCTCGAAGGAAGCTTTCGTATCGATCATGGAAAGATAATAGGGGTAAGTGGAGAAGATGGAAAGATAGTTTGCCTTTTCCTTATTGCAGATATCCCCAAAGAAGCCCAGGGCTTCCTGGGTTTTCATTTTTGTCAGATGGATTTTGAACGTTTCCCTTTTGTAGAGGGCATTGGTTTTGTTCTCGAGAAGTTCTTCCATGAAGGAGACACTGCTTCCGGAGAGGATGAAAAGAAGATTTCCTTTTGGGAATTTTCGATCGATATATTCCTGTAGGATGGAAAGAAGCCCTTTGTTGTTTTTCACAAAATAGGGGAATTCATCGAGAACAAAGACAAGACGCCTTTTCTGACTTTCTGAAATGACGTCGTCAAGAAAATCCTCGATGGAGGTATAATTCAGATTTTCTCCTCTCTTTATGAAACGCCCGAATTCCCTTGAGAGTGAAGAGAGATTGTCGAGGTATTCCGCTTCCTTTGCCTGGAAGATGAATCCGTGATGTTCATTTGTGAATTCACTCAAAAGAGTTGACTTTCCGATTCGGCGATTTCCATATACGACGCCAAATTCGAATTTTTGATTTCGATAGCGTGCTTCCAGTTCATTTTTTTCTTCGATTCGACCAATCATATTTTTTACCTATAAATTTATAGCCTAAGAATTTTTAGGCAATCTAATCAGAACGAATAAAGGCATTGAAAACAAGAATAGAATCGAACTATCCGAGTTGTAATCAATCCTGTTGAAGATGGTGATCTCTCTCAAGAACGGGTCTTATTTCCTTAATGTAGTATCATCCTTCTTCTTTTTGTTCATCATAAGCAGACAGATGAACAAAAGAGCAGGGAATAGAATGGCAGAGAGAACCCCATAGTGAAGATCGTTTCCACTTGCCTCAGCGATTAATCCAGCCAGGGTCGGACCGCTTGTACAGCCGAGATCGCCAGCCAGTGCCAGGAATGCAAAAAGAACAGTGCCGCCATTCCTGATTTCCCTAGAGGCTTTGCTGAATGTTCCAGGCCAGAGTATGCCGACCGAGAATCCACAGACAGCACAGCCAATCAGAGAGAGAACCGGAAGAGGACAGAGCCCGATGACAAGATAGGAAAGAATGCAGAGAAGAGTGCTACTGATCATGCAGAGATTCAGGTTCATATGTTCTCCGAATTTTCCATAGAGGAGTCTTGCCATTCCCATGAGGACAGCAAAAGACATCGGACCTGCCAAGTCTCCGATTGTCTTTGAGACGCCAAGTCCCTGTTCGGCAAAGGTGGATGCCCATTGGCTGACAGCCTGTTCGCTCGCTCCAGAGCAGAACATCATGAGGATGAGAATCCAGAATGCCGGCATCCTGAAAAGGTCTTTGACGCCACAGCCTTTCTCACCTTCCTCGTTGAGCGGATAGATAGGAACAAAAAAGAAGAGAATCAGGTTGAAGAGAGGAATAAGTGCCCAGAGAAGGGTCAATATCTTCCAGTTGGCCGTCGTGAAGAAGAAAAAGAAGAGGGTGGAAAGAAGGACCACGCCGACATGTCCCCAGCAATAGAAGGAATGGAGAAGGCTCATTGCTTTCTCCTTGTTCTCGCTTGGACAGGCTTCGACCATCGGGGAGACTAAGACTTCGATGAGCCCTCCGCCGACAGCATAGATCATGACGGAGATGAGAATGCCGATGAAGGGATCAGGCAGGATTTCCGGAAGGAAGGTCAATGAAGAGAGTCCGAGAATCGAAAAGATATGGGCAAGGATGATAGAAGCGCGATAGCCAATCTTGTCGATGAAGCCAGCCGAGAGCAGATCGATGAAGAGCTGGATGAGGAAGTTCATCGTGATGAGAAGGGTGATTTTCGATAAGGGAATCTGGTATTGGCTTTCCAAGGTGACGAAGAGAAGCGGAACAAAATTATTCACGATGGCTTGGACGATATAGCCGATATAGCAGGCTGTCATTGTCTTATTCGCGTCGCTTTTTTTCATGATAAGAACCTCATTGATGAACTTGGATGGTATAATAGCACATAGAAAAGATGGATGGCTTTTTCTATTTCGCCAGAAGATGGTACGATATAGCCAACAAAAAGGAGATGGATATGGAAACGACGATCATAAAGACGGATGAGACTTTGCGGGAAGTCAAGGAACACGGAAGGAAATCCTATCCCTTTGAGTACTATGATGATTATATGAATTTCATGAACGGCCATCTGATCGACTGGCACTGGCATGATGAATTCGAATGGGTGTATGCCCTAGAGGGGGATATCGAATGCTCGGTCGAATCCGAGACCTTCCTTCTGAAGAAGGGTGATGCTCTATTTGTCAATAGCAAGGCTCTTCATCGCTATCAGAGCGAAGAAGATATGAAAATACCCAATATCCTCTTCTCGAAGGATTTCGTTGCCAAGCAGGATTCGGAACTCTATTCACAATATCTTGAACCGATTCTTCTTTCCTCTTGCAACTCGATTGTGTTTCACAAAGAGAAGGATGAGAAAATCATTGCCCTTCTTCTGGATATCTTCGAAAAAGCGAAGAAAGAAAAAAGAGATCTTTTGGATATCCAGATTTCGGTTCTTTCCTTATGGCGTTCCTTCTTTGAGGAATATGTTTCCTCTTTTGCTCAGAGAGGACAGGATAAGAATAGGAAAGCCGTTTCCCGTTGCAGAATCATGATTGAGTACATCATGGAATACTATCAGGAGCAGATCAGTCTGGAGGATATCGCCTCGTCCTGCAATGTGAGTGAGAGCGAAGCACTGCGCTGTTTTCGGACCTCGATTCAGACGACTCCGTTTGATTATCTGATCAATTTTCGGATTCAGAGGGCAAAAAAACTTCTTTTGACCACCGATGATACGATCCGCTCCATCGCCGCCCAGGTCGGCATGGGAAATATCAATTATTTCAACCGCGTCTTCAAAAAGAGGTGTGGCATGACACCTTCCTGCTACCGCGCAGATATCCGGAATTATTGAAAAAGAAACAAAACTACTTTTTCGAAAATGGGATTTCCAGAAATCCAACTTTTTCATTGTTATGAAGAGAAGATAAGTTCTTAAAGAAATGAGCGAAAAGAAAAGAAGGCATTGCGCCTTCTTATCAGGAGGATTTTTTATTGGCAATCTCTTTGTAAACTCCATCAATCTCATGATTGATTTCATCTAAGTTCATCGGAGATTTCCCGTTTCCTTCGGAAAGAGCCTTAAAGGCCTCTGCATATTTTTCAACTGTTTTTGAATAGAGATCCTCGAGTGTTTTTCTATCCATGTACTCAATAATATCTGAATTCTTATCATTTTTCATAGTGTCATTTTCCTATTCTTATGTGACGGATTCATGCTCCTAATTCGATTTAGGCCAGTTATCATTTCAGATGATAGAAGGTTGCTCTTCCGTTTCCTTCCTTCTTGATGATGCCTTTTTCACAAAGTGCCTTAAGCGATTGCTCGACTGAGCCTCTTCCGATTTCAGGGCATAGCTCCATGATGTCGTTCTTAGTGAATTTGCCAAGCTTTGATTTCACAGCTTTCTCAACCATCTCTAGTGCTGACATCTTATGCCCGACCATATCGACTCTTTCTTCAAAGTCTCGATAGGCGGCGACTATTGTGCCTAATAGATATTTGATGAATGGCGTGTCATTATTCTCGGATTCCATCCATCCTTTAGAACTTAACTGTAAGGAAGAGTAATAATCGGGCTTCGTGATTTGGATTTTCTTTTCAAGCGAGATGTATTTTCCGATGACGTATCCGCTTCGATAGAGAAGAAGAGTTGTTAGCAGTCTAGACATTCTGCCATTTCCATCATTGAATGGATGGATGCAAAGAAAGTCATGGATGAAGATAGGGATAACAATCAAAGAATCCATATTGTATTTGTTGATTGCTTTATCGTATTCCTCACAAATGGCTTCAACGGCTTCTGGAGTTTCATATGGCTCTAGAGGCTTGAAGAGAACAACCTTAGTTCCATCTGGGTATACAG
>CAVCCX010000059.1:0-10674 GCA_963600815.1 Bacteroides uniformis
AAGGCTGTCAGAAACTCCCCTTCAACTGATTTGGAAGGTTAATTTCGTAACAGCCCCTTTCACTCTTGGAAGGCTTCTTGCGATTCGGGATGCTTCCTTTCGATCTTCTGCCTTGATGGCAAAGGCGATGGGGATGTAGAAATTTCTTCCGACATGTCCGCACTTGCAGACAGCTTTGTAGAATCTTAATTTTTCCTTCATATTGGCACCTCCTTGATGCAACAATATTTTCGGAAAAACAATCATCGATTATTAGGCCCACATCGTTCCTACGGGCAAACAAAAACGGCCCCTCCCTAGAGAAGGAAGAGGTCGCGAACGTCGATTTCAAAGATATTGGCGATTTCCACAAGCACCCGATAGTCGTAGACGCCTTTCTGAATCCATTTCCTTACGGTCCTTTCTTCATATCCGACTTCTTCAGCAAACTTAGCTTGGGTAAGACCTTTCTCCTTGATATGACGTTTGATCACTTCGCCATTGTTGGCGAGACATGACTGTGCCATGAGCAAGTTCCTCCTTTGCTAAGCTTTCGCAAGGCTCCGAAGGACGTTCTAGCACGACTCGATTATACCAAAGAGAAGACCGTTTTTTTCAGAAACAAGAGGAAAATCTATGGCTATTTATCAACTTTCTTGAATGATCCATATTGCATGATCACATAGGAATCCTCTTTATCAAAGATGAATGCAGAATAGTTCCAGACATTCATTCTTATGAGCAGCAAAACAAAAGAGACTGCTGCCAAAATACAGGATAGAATCTCAACCAAGAAAATGGATTTTGTATAGTCCGCGTCCTGAAGATTGGTCATCTGAATCACAGAACTGAAAACCATGATGAGCAAATCGATATAAATCAGTATTCTCAGGAGAATCGGAATGAACCCTTTTGTGATATCATTTTCCAATCGATTCTCTTGATTGTAGAACTCGACATTGATTCTGTTCCACCAGGATTTGCTGATTCTCTTTTCTTTCTGTTTCATGAAATAGATGAGACAGAAAACAGCAGTCGCAAGACAGATAAAATCACTGATCAGATCCACGGATAGAATTTTCCCACATAATAAAGATAGGATGATATGAGCAATACAGGTGGCTAGCAAAACACATAAGGCCATGATGGCGATCAGAAGATTTGTCTTTCTCTCCTTGCTGTATTTTCTCTTATCCGGTTGATAAAAATATGTTTTCGAGGATTCCAGATAAGAAGCAAAATCTTCACCGATCTGCTGAGAAATCGTCTGATTTCCTTCATTCAGTTTCTGTTCGATGGAATCCATTCGTTCCATCAGGCTTCGATCATCTTTCATAGTTCAGTTTTTCCATCCTTTCCCGTTCTTTTTTCAAGTCTTCATCCTTCAGTGTCGATCCATTGATCAGTTTGACGACAATGGAAGTCGCGGCTCTGCTCTCAATCAGGTATTCCCGCATATCGTTGAGCATGTCGATGGTCTTGCTGAGCTTGATTTCCAATGTGTTGAACCTTATGTCCTTCAAGTCACTGATTTCCTTCATCAGTTCCTTGTTCTGATCATCCAGATTCATGATTTCTAGATTCCGATTCGAAAGGATTTCCTGATACTTCAGTAGATCCTCGTCCGAGAGTTTCTTTGCTTCATAGGATTCTTTCAGTTCGCTCTTCAGGGATTCGACTTCTTCTTTGTATTTCTGATTCAGCCTTTCGGTTTCACCGAAGATGCGGATGAAGTATTCTTTTTCGAAATCGAGGCATGGTTCATGGATGAATCGATAATAGGTATTGACCAATGAGAAATAGACCGTCATGAAATTGATGACGGCATCAATGCCCAAGGTCTTTTCTTTCTTATGCTTATGGTCGTTGCATTTCTTGATGTAGTCTGGTAGCTTCGAAAAGGTATGTTCATCGATCTTCAAGGCATCAAAGAAGAATTCTGTGACATTACTAGTTCTTAAGATATGTCCACAGGTTCTTGTCTCATCATATTCGATGTTATTTTCCTGAAGGATATATTTTATCGTGGCTTCCAATAGGTCTAAGAAAGAATCATAAAAGGAATTGCTTTTCGATTTGATGTTTCTTTCGACTGTTTCATAGCGCATAGTCAATGCATCATCGATGATTCTCATTTTCTTTCCTCCACTTCATGATTTCTTCGAGATGGTTCCTGAAAAAAGTCAGTTTTTCTTCACCGACTCCCAAGAAATCAAGTTGCTTGCAATTCGCCGTTTTCTCTGGAATGCTGAGGTAGTATTCACAGATATAAGGATTCTCATAGAAATCTTTGAATAGATTCTGTAAAAGTTTTTCGAATAGGAAGATAATCTCCGTTTTATTCTTCCCGCCCTTCTTATCACAATACTCAATCAATTTCCGATATGGTGAAGCAGCCAAAGCATTCATCAGATTTCGGAAGATTTCCTCAGCTGTCTCTTCTTTCTTTGTGATGGATTTATAATTGATCTCATGATAAAGGTAATAGTAGATAGAATCGATAATCATCTTCGAATCATCAAATCCTAGAATCTCCTTTGTCTGTGACAAGGTGATTGAATTGATATAGATTGTATCTTCCTTCGAAAGTCTCTTCGGTGTGTATACAAATAAATCATCCTCGGTCTTGAAGAGAGAATTGATTCGATAAATATTTTTTGGCACATCAAATAAGTTTTGTTCCTGAATGATGGCAGGCCAGATATCCGGTTTTTCCAATATCAGCTTCTTATCCTCCACCAGAACCTGCATATCGTGATAAAGCCGAAAGAATGGATTGATCATGACAAGCATTCGATTCTTGCTCAGATTAAAGAAATTGTAGTTTTCATACATGACATGGGAACATGCCAACAAATGAGCGTATTCTATCTTTCCTTGCTTGATTTGATGCAAGAGATAGGAAGTTTTCGATATATCGATTCCGCCTGTCAATTGATGAAAGCCTTCATATTCGCTGCACATCCCAGCGTCGGTCAAGAGAAAATCCTGTGTTTCAGAAGAATCCCAGAAGGCCATATAGGAATCCAAAAACGGCATGGCCCATGCAAGCATTTCACGAGTGGCTAAGGGATTCAGAGCAATATCACGGATATTCTTTGAAACAGCGAAGACCTTGAGTGCCCTTAAATACAGTTCATGATTGGATATTTCTATATCGCTTGTCGATTTCATAGCATTCAAGGAAGGATAAAGTTGTTCTTCAATGGAAATATAGAGATCGGCATTTCTTTTAAAGCCACGTAGAATCTTGGCAAAATAATCTTCATCCAAACACCTTACGCTACATAAAAGCATATAGGTTTTGAGAAGTTCCACTTCTCCTCTGGTCAAGGAGATTTCATCACTGCTCAGTATCTTTTTATCCAGTAACTGTGCCACACGGCTTTCGACATTGATACACATCAGTTTTTCGATTTCTTCAGTATAAATATCATCCTTATAAAAGATTTTGCTCGGTCGCTTTGATTCATCGATTCTTTCCTTTTTCAAATCAAAAACATTGATATCATCTGAAAATCTTTTGATGATGAACTGAGATACATAATGGTTTTTCATCGATGTGTCCTCCAATGTTCTAAAACGAAAGAAAACTCTTAACAATCAACATTTTTATCCTTCTTCAGTATGACATTCAGCCATTTTGTTGTCTTATCCGGTCTTACATCCTCTGTGATCAGGGTCGAGAGGATGGATAGGTCTGTATCTTTCAGATACTTTCGGATGGATTCTTCATTCAGGTCTAGAAAGTATCGACCATTCCGAATTCCTTCATAGTCTCCGTATTTGAAGGAGACATAGAGGATTCCATTCTCTTTGAGAGCCTTTCCGCATTTCTGAAAGACATCATTCAGTTCACTGGATGGAACATGGAGCAGGGAAGCACAGGCCCAGATTCCATCAAAGAGATTCTCGAACTTCATCTCCTGGGCAGACATCTGATAGACATGCTCTAGTCCGATTTCCTTTCCATGTTCATAGAATTCCTTTGTCGGATCAATGGAATAGACAGTGTATCCCTTCTTCTGGAAATAGAGGGAGTCTCTTCCGCTTCCGAATCCGAGATCCAGTATGACTTCAGGATCCTTCAGATGCTGCTCGAAGAAATGATAGAGATTCGACATATCACAGGAGAAGGTATCCTCGATGAATGCCTTTGCATTCTCATTGTAGTAGTCATTCATATCCTATACCCTGCATTGATAGTAGAACTGATCGAGATAGTCATTCCGCATGGCTTCCTCTATAGAAAGCTTATAGGAATCACCGACAATCTTCTTCAGTCTTTCATTTCTTTCCTTGAGTCTTTCGATGACTTCCACATCCGGTATCGAATTGCTCTTGGAGGAATTATTGGATCTGGATGTGATGACCAGATTCCAGATATCATCGGAATACATGAAGCTCCATGGGATGACATGATCGATGGAGATATCATCATCAGACAGTTCTTCACCGGTATAGAAATCAACGGCCTTGCCATCATGTTCCTTCAGCAATTCTTCTTTATATTTTGATAAGTCATTTCTTCTTATTATGTTATTTGACAGACTTGAAACCTTCAATGCGATTCTTGGATGATAATTGAATGTCTCCAAGAGCTGTGTCCATTTGTAGTTGAGCAGTTTCGAGAGCAGGATTCCATATTCATAACGGATCAATAGGGCATCCTTGTAGTAGAAGTAAAGCCGGGAATTGTCTTTATCGTACTTATAGATATGCAATGTGATTTTTCCAGGGATATTCATGAATCTCCAGGATACATTATCATGGAGTGTCTTCGAGACATCCTTCAGGATTTCATCGAAGAGTTCCGGGTTGTTCTTTCTGACTTCCTCTTCGCTATACCATTTCGGAATGAGACTTCCTTTGTTTTTCTTCCATTCTTCAATCAGCTGATTGACATCCGAACAGATGATGGGTTCTTTATCCTTATAGGGAGACTGCTTCAGATGGAAGAAGAACATCTGGTTCCAATAGTATTTGATCATGCATCTGGAGATATCATCGAAATCCACGATGATATGTTCATTGTCTTCCGAGCAATGTTTCAGAGTGATGCATTCGATGATGGCTCTTCCCCAGGCCAACTTATAGGTATTGTCATTCTTCATCTGCTCGATGATTGTCAGCCAATCATTTATGTAGGATGGAATCATTGTCTTGCCTCCTTTCGAGATATTTTTAGAGTTTCAGATTAGAATTTGCTTCCTCAAAGATTATTTCTCAGTCCCATAGGAGAAATCATTTTCGAAGAACCATTTGTAGGCACGTTTGGCAATGACCTTTGTATCGACAAAATCAAATCCGCCACCGATGATGCCTCCGACAATCGGAACCATCTTTCCGAGATTCACGGCGCCTTTCGACCCGAACTTCGTCAGAAGTCTGAATCCTACCTTCTGATTGATTTTCACGCAGACCTCTCCCGGTAATTTCTTAATTGCAGCGGTTGCCATTTTCGTACCGATCAATTTCGCTGTCTGTTTCACAAGTTCGACGATGGATACACCTGCCAAGCATGCATAGACAAGGGTTTGGGTCTGATCACTATTGGGATCATATCCTGCCATATACGCTGTACAGGAAATCATTCTCATCTGAACATATAAGACACTGCTGATATTTGCCGGAATCGTGACGGGCAATGTCAAAACGCCTCCAAGTCCTGTAAGGAATCCGGAGGTTGTACATTTTGCCACCTGATTGTTCAGCATCTTTTTTGCTGCCTTTTCTGGCACTTTCTCTTTCAAGAGATAATCATTGGCAAAATCTTCGATCTTTGGACTGACATGTGGAATGCCAGCATTCACCTTCGTATAGCACTGGCTCAATAAAGCCATGATATCTTCCTGAGTCAGTTTCTTCTTTTCTTTTGTTTTCTCCATGTTCCACCACCTTTCCTATCGAATCCGGATTTCAATTCTTCTCTGCATTCCTTTTATCTGCATCGCAGATAGCCTGATAGCCTTTCTTGATGATTTCGGCCATATTCTTTCTTCTGGCAATCAGGAAATCTTCATAGGACATTTCTTCCCATTTATAGGGCAAGGCATGCTCGCTTTCCATCTTCTTGATGTCATCCTCGCTTTTTCCGGAAACCAAGGTTGGGAAATATTTGCTTGGTGCATCATCGGAGATATCCATATTGTCCGTCCATTCGATGAAGGCATAATTAGCAACTTGGTTGATTCTTTTTTGCGACAAATTCAAGGCATCCTTAAGATAAGCCTTTGGGAAAAGATGATGCAATTCAACCGCTTTTCTAGAACCATGAGCCCATTCTTCATAAAGCGACTTTGTCGAGAGATTTGTCTTCGAGAAAAGAACAGTCGTATTCAGAATGTTTTGAGATGCTATATAAGACAGGAAAGAAGGAGAACGGCTATTCATCGTTTCCAAGCCATCCAGACCAATCAAGGTAATCTTGAAGAAATCATCCGTGAGAGAACTCTTTGCAAGCGAATCAAAATACTTTCTGAATTCTTCTGTAGTTTTGACTTCTGGAAGATTCGCCATATCCTGTTCCATCAATGTTTCAAAGGAACTGACGTATCGGGAACTGAGTGAGAAAAAGAAAATCATCTTTGAAACAATCGTTCTCAGATTCGATTCATTGATTTTATATTCATATTTGCCAATCAAATAAAATGCATAGGCATAAATGATATTTGTTTTTGCAGAAATCAGTTCCTTCTTAACGAATCCAGCACCTTCTATGCATTTCAGGAATTCACAGAAATTATTTCGATCCAAGGTGTTCGAAAGATAATCCTTGAACTGTTTAAACCTTTGCTCACGAAGTTCTTCCGAAATAGCACCCTTTTTATCGAAATCGGCGCCATGGAGTAACTTATAGGCATATTTAAGTCGAGCTCTTCTGAAACCGAAGGCCATCACGGCACGAATCACATCCTGAGGATCGAAATCAATGATGGAATTGCAAATATCCTCTCTTCCTTTACTATTGTGCTTCTTGGTATCCTCGCAGAATTCCTCTATCAGACGTCTTCCATCATTCCAATGGACAGAAACCAACGTCAAAATGAAATCGGATTGATTCAGTTTTGTGCCGCCTGAATTGATGCTGACGAAAATATTGGAAACATCCTCTTCATCAGCCTCAGCCGAAATATCCAATGAAGGGATTGAATATTTCTTCAAGCCGAACAATCCATTGATATTTTCTGAAATTTTCGTGATTTCATCATCCGTCGAAGATGTTTGTCCTTCCCTCCTCTCTCTGGATTCATTGAGCCTTTTCACATACTGGTTGGTCAAAACATATGAATTGCTTTGAAAAGCTTCAGAGATATTCGATATCCATTCGGCACTTTTCTTCAAAGCCGGAGTCGATACTTCACAGCTGTTCGTCAAAGGATTAAAGGCAATGACGATGTTGCGTTTTTTAAAACTTAAGTCAACAACCTGAAAACCATTCATCACAGCAAAAAGAGAGGTAAGTCTCTGTTGTCCATCGATGATAAGTTTGCTCGGCATTTTATATCCATGTTCAATTTCTCCAATCTGCTTGGCTTTCGTCGAATTCGGCGACTGCCATGTGATTACAAAACCTATTGGATAACCTTTCAGCATGGAATTAAGCAAATCCCTGACCTTTGCATCTGGCCATACAAAAGGCCGTTGAAGATCAGGCAAACCTGTGGCACCTGTCTCGATTTCACTGATCAATGCCTCGACTGTAATATCCGCTCTTGTGTAAAGTACGCTCATGTTGACTCCTTTGTTTGATCCGAATCTTCTTTACTTCAGTTTCCAGTTGAAGAAGATATCTTTGATGAATACATCCGGATTCGCATAGAGAACCTGATTCACTTCCTTTTTGGATACACCAAGTTCAGTAGCAATCTTTGATGATTTCATCGGTTTCGATGTTTTCAGGTGGTCTTTGATTCTATTCAGCAGAGAAGGCTTTTCAGTTACGAATTCATTGACATTCTTCTTCAGTTCCTTGAATTCATTGCCCGCAAGAACATCATCCGATGTTTCATCAGGTTCTTCCTTGGCAATGGGTTCTTCTTTCGTTTCACTATCCTTGTCATCCTCAATGACTTCATCATCGTTGGATTCTACTGGTGTCTCAATGCCAGATGTTCCGCTTTGAAGATTCTCAATTGCTTCTTCTTGATTCATCTCTTCTTCGCTTTCAAGGCCGAATCCGAACCAATCGAAACTATTTCGGTACTGTTTCTTCACGCTTTCATCGGCGAGGTTCAATTTCGAACCCAATGATTCATTCACAAAGAAGTCATGAATGTAGTTATTGAGGACATCTTCCTGGAATACTTTGTATTTATTAAGAACTTCGAATTCTTTCTTGGTAATGCCGACTGCTTCCAAGAAGACATTCGGATCTGCATTCTGGAATATCTCATCGAATGTCGTTTCACGATAGACGCTGATATAGAGGAATTCGAAAAGACGGGAAAGAATATGTTTCATAACATTATCTGCATCTTCGACTGAATTGCAGTCTGCATTCTTGACCACTGGAATGAGATTCGTCTTCACCGCTCTTCTGAAAGAATCACAATACCATCTCTTATAGAGCATTCCTCTATACTTTTTGGGAATATTGTCATTGTTGTTCAGATAGCCTTTGACATAATTGTCGATTGGCAGTTTTGTATCCGATGTGTATTTGATATTCTCACCGAATTTCTTCTTGACCTGTTCGACGAATTTCACACCATCATCATAGCCACATCGTTCTTTCTTGATTGGAGCATTGACACCGGCTTCATAGCCTTTCTTCAATCCGTTTCCAAACCAAATCTGCTTCTTCTCGTCATATTCAGAAGGACAGGTTTCTTTGATATATTCCTCAAGTGTTTTTTCAAATTCCTCCTGGACAGTCTCATCATCATAATCGACATATTTCTTGGAATCCTGAATTCCCTTGTCATAGCCGATATCACGTCCTTTTTTTGCTATCTCAGAATCGAATCCATCATCCGGCTTTGCTGGAATTGTTGTTTTATTCTGCTTTTGCTTTTGGAACTTCGAATGTGCAAAAACCCTCTTCATGATGGAAGAGACTTCCGGATCATTGAGCATGGATGCGACCGTTTCCTCATCCAGCATTCTCGTTGTCTTTGACGTATCCGATATTTTTCTAGAAAGAGGGATTCCGCTTGTATCACCGAATTCAGCAAGTTCATAGAAGACCTGGTCTGAAATCGGATTCGAGAAATCGCCATTGACAAAGATTGGCATATATTTGACGATGAGTTTTGCAATCTTAAGTTTGGTCGATTGTCCATTTCTTTCGGATTGCTCAGCATATCTCAAAAGCAATGCACTGGCTCGATCGATATTGAAATCATAGACATAGCCATCCGTCTTCATTATCTTTCCATTCACTACATAAGGGGTCTGGATTCTGAATATCGCCTGGAAATATTGTTCAGGGCTAGCCAAATCCTTCAGAACGAAGACACTCGACCATTTCTTGACTGTGACACCAATGGTGAGCTTATTGACGGTGATGGCGATGGATCCAAGTTTTCCTGTGTTCTCACCAGCCTCCATCAGATTATTCAAATATTCATAGGCAGCTACACCAGCTCCGACCCCATCCTTGGAGAGGTTGATGATCTGATATCTGGAAAAATAATCATCATTGAGCAGAAGGTCTTCCATGGCTTTGCAGGACTTCACAGAGGGCATCAGCCAGAGAGAATGCTTGGTATTGTCACGCATTTTCGGATTGGAGAATGGGAAATCTTTTCCGAAAGTCGACCTTCCCTTGATGATTTCGAGCCAATTCTTTATCTCTTCTTCATAGATGAAGGTGCATGGTTCATTTGGATTGTTTTCTTGTCTTGTCTCGAAGAACTTATTCAGTGAGAAGAATTTTCTTCCGAACATTTTCTCATCCGAAAAGACAGATGCTGTCAAACTACTAAAAAGACGGGACATGTTATATCCGAAAATCTTCATGTCCGGGAAATGTGCATAGGCCGGATCTATCGTCTTGAAGTCATTGTTTTCGCTATTTGGATATTTATTTCTCTGTTCATCGAAATAGGAATAGGTGAAACTGGATTTCGAATTGAATTCACCTCTTGCCAGAGCCTTGAAGGGTGTACCAGACAAGCAGATTGTCTTCTGTGTTCTTATCTTGAATCTTTCGATGATATCTTTTGTCTTTTTCAATTCAGCCTGATATTTCGAACCCAAGTCTTCGCTGACTTCTTCTTTGGTCTTGATTGTTCCTTGGGTTCTCTGATTCCAGGCACCGAAATGATATTCATCCAAGATGACAAGATCCCAATCAACATCCTGCAACTTGGCAATCTTTTCTTTAACATCGGCATTCTTATCTTTTCCTAGATAGTTCTGAAGAGAGAGAAACACCACATAGGGTTCATTGATTAAATTTGGCAAGAAATCCGTTCTCTTCAGATTTTCATCCGTGTAGTAATGATATTGTTTCTTTATATGAGATAGATCATCTCTCCAGGATGATTCGACAGCAGGAATGAAAGTAAGAATGAGAATACGATTCAATCCTGCATCTTCGCAATATTTGTATGTGGTAAAAGACTTTCCGAATCTCATCTTGCAATTCAAAAGGAAACGTCCTTTTGGATTCTCATCGAAATAAGCCTTTATAGCATCGATACATTCCTGCTGTTCTTTTCTAGGAGTGTAAATTACCCTGTTTTTATC
>CAVCCX010000060.1:0-10358 GCA_963600815.1 Bacteroides uniformis
AAAAGGGGCCGGAAAATCCGTGCCGCATCAGCCCAGAAATTCAGCCGAGAAAAAATTAGCCAGGATTCCAATTTCCGGAAACCTGGCTTTTCTAAATGGCTATTGAAGGTGCATTGACGCTTACTATATAAATCGCCGTATATGCAAATTGGTATTTTTAAACAATAGAAATGAAATGATAAAAAAATCTTGACAAGGAAATGCGGGGGGGGGGTAAAATTTCATAGGATAATGAAAGGGTATTTATCTATGGAAAAAAAGAATAATGTATTTTCAATCGTCGCTCTCGTTTGCGGTTTGTTAGGCTGCATCGGAGCTTTCATTCCGTTTATCACATATGTTGCGTGGCTGTTTGGTGTGCTTGGCATTGTGTTTGGTGCCATCGGCATGAAGAAAGCGAAGGAAACTGGAACGGGCAATGGTCTTGCGATTGCTGGTTTGGTTCTCGGCATTATTGGAACTGTCGTTGGATTCATTGGCTTCCTCTGCATTGTTGTCTGCGTGGCAATTGCTGCTGGCGGATCAGGAACATCTTCTTCAGCAACGGCTCTTTTATGTTCCCTGATGTAAATCTGTTTGGAAAGAACATTTCCTTTTATGCTATCTTTGCGCTGATTGGAATTTTGTCAGTTTTTGTTTTCCATCAATGGTATTGTAAGAAGAAAGGGTATGATGAAATATTCATGCTTTTTCTTCTTTTATTTTCTGTGATTGGAGTTGTTGTTGGAGGTCATCTGTTGTATTCGATTACAATGCATGACTATATTGTAGCTTTCTTTGAGAACATTCATACGATTGGTTCTTTTAAAGAATTCTTGGATTATTTCGTCACCATCTTTGGTGGAAGTGTCTATTATGGCGGACTTCTTGGTGGAATTTTTGTTGCAGCAATCTATTTAAAAAAACAAAAATTCGATGTTGATCCTTATATTGGCATAGGGACATTATGCATTCCATTATTTCATTTTTTTGGAAGAATCGGGTGCTTCATGTCAGGGTGTTGCTATGGCATCGAATCACAACATGGACTTTATTTCAATTATTCAGTTGCACCTGGATGCAGCGGAGTAAAACGAATCCCTGTCCAATTGATTGAAGCAGGAGTTGAACTTCTTCTTTTTCTTATTTTATTTTTCTTATTCGACAAGAAGAAGCAAACAGGGAAATTTATCTTCAATAGCTATATGATTTCATACGCTATAGCAAGATTTTTCATTGAGTTTTTGCGTGGGGATACATATCGCGGATTTATTGGTGTCTTTTCGACTTCTCAGTTTATCTCCATCTTGATTCTTGTGTTTTACATTGTTTATGGCATCATTTTTATTATGAAATATAGACATGATAAGGGAAATAGCAAAGAAAATATATAGCGTCTAGTATGAACTGCTCTTTGATGGGTAAGGAGTGGAAACATGGCTGCGGTATTGATAATGAAGAATGACTGGTCTATTGTATGCGCGTGTTCGTACGACTTTCTTATCAATGAATACAAAACAAAAGAAGAAACCTGAAATTTCGCCAACCTGTTTTGATATTGTGAAGGATATAATCAAATTGCCTCGAATGCTGTGAAATTTTTTTCTTAGCTCTATGCTTGCATCTCATTTGATTATCATTCTAATACAATACAGGTTGCTGACACTATAAAGAAATGAAAGGAGAATACTATGGACTACATGAAACTATCCAAGGAAGTCTCATATGCCTTGAGGCATGCGCACCTTGGGAATACGAACTCGATGAAGAAGGATTCGTTTTGATTGAACAGCTTCTTCATTCCTTGAATTCTTTCCATGAATATGAAAGAGAAATCACAAAAGAAGATCTCGAATACATCATCACTCATTCTGATAAGAAGAGACATGAGATCGTCAAAGATAAGATAAGGGCTCTCTATGGTCATTCGACACCCATCAAGATTGAAAAGACAAAAGCGACTCCTCCGGATGTTCTCTATCATGGAACGGCAAAAAGATTTCTTCCTTCCATCTTGAAGGATGGTCTTCTTCCGATGAAGAGACAATATGTTCATCTCTCTGTGGATACAGATATGGCAACACTTGTCGGAAAAAGAAGAGATAATGATCCGGTCATCTTACAGATTGATGCAAAAGCCGCCTATGAAGATGGTCTTCCATTCTATATCGGCAATGAGAAAGTGTGGCTTTGCGATCAAGTCCAGCCACAGTATATCAAAATCTTGGAACATAAAGAAAAATAGAAAAAGGTTATCCTTAGATAGTACATATGTACTTCTTTGGATAACCTTCTTTTTTCTTATCAGTTATCGGATCTTGAATAGCCGTTCTTCATGTGGCAGCTTGCCTCATAGAGAACATTGTTGAGAGCTTTGTCGGTTTCCTTTTTGGCAATGTCGGCCATCTTCTCATTGGCTTTTTCTAGGTCGCTAGTTTCCGTCAGGGAATCATTCTCATTGAGGAAGAGATGCCCTTGGTTCATCAAGGCATTCTGATAGCGTTCGATATGGATGTTGCAGACATTGAAATGGCTGTCGGCCAGGGCGCCCAAAAGTCGGCTTGCCCAATAGAAGCTGTCGGTGGAGACATTCATGGTGGTGTTTGCAAAATAGGATGGGATCCTGTTCACATTTGTATAGAGAGGAACGATGCTGTTGAAGGCATTCGAACCAAAGCAGACCCATTCGACAGCCTGAACCGGTTTTGGAAGATAGCCACGGATCTGGGCAATCGACATGAAGGCGGTTCTGGAGATGCCAATCGGACGATAGGCACCCTTCATATCAGCGTTTCCGAATCGGAGATACGGATCATAAGGGGTTCCCTGATAGTGGCTTGAAAGAATGTATTTGACTTCCTCGACGGTGATCTTTCTTTCTGGAACCATGGAGAAGGGAAGGTCGTCGCTTGTTGGGGTATATTGGGCATCTATGCCATCCCATTTGTAGGTTCTCGGATTGAAGTAGCGAAGCATGTACCAGGCACGGGGCGTGTTGTAGGTATGATCGGAATCATCATGGGAGCCAAAGGCAAGACGGGGATTGAAACTTCCATCCTGCGTGAGGGAAAGATGATTCTTCTCGACGAATTCCTTTAAGTCCGCTGAACAGAGATTCTCCTTCTTTTCAGAATAGGCATCCTCAAAGGAGAAATGATCCAGACCGAACTGATTTGGCATGACGACATATTCGTCATCGGGGACCTTGATGGCAATCCAGTGATGTCCGCCGATGGATTCCAGCCACCAAATTTCATCCTTGTCGGAAAAGGCGATGCCGTTTGGCTCATAGGTTCCGTATTTCTCCAAAAGGGAACCCAAGCGAAGGACACCTTCTCTTGCTGAATGGATATAGGGAAGAACAAGGACGAGCAGGTCTTCCTCGCCGATTCCTCCAGGAATCTCTTTTTCCTTTCCCTTCTTCGGAATGTAGCGGACATAGGGGTCAGCCCCTAAGACACGCGGATTGCTCGTGATGGTTTCTGTGGCCGTCATGGAGACATTTTCTTCATTGATTCCAGCAGCTCCCCAGATGCCTTCGCTTGGATCGACATTGGGCATAAAGGTGCAGCGGAGAACCTCCTTGGGCAAATCGATCTTCACATGGGAAAGAGTCGAGACATAGGGATTCTTTCTGTTTGCGGAAGAAAGGATGCTCATCTTCTTGACATGGAAGACACCGGTTGGGGAGTCATCGTTTCTTGCGACGAGGGTGGAGCCGTCATAGCTGGCTTTCTTACCGACTAAAATGGTTGTGCATGCCATATCTGTTTACCTCTTTTTATTGCTTGTGTAATGAAATTTCTCCATCAGATAGAGAATGAGAAGCCTTGCTGAATTCGAGAAGATATTCTCTTCGTCATTCAATAGGTCTTCGACTTCCTCAAGGGAATAGAGTTTGGCGGAAATGTCTTCGAATTCTTCCTTGTTCTCTCTTCCTTTTGTGGAAAGATGTGCAAGGACGACCGCATTGCATTCATCGGAAAGTCCTTCACTTGTCGGAGAAGGTGGAAGAAGAAGACTGATTTCATCGGCATCATATCCGGTTTCTTCCTTGAGTTCTCTTCTGGCCGAGGAGACGATATCCTTGTCTTCTTCATCGCAGAGCCCGGCAGGGAAGGAGATGACTTCATGGTTGAGTGCCTGTCTAAACTGCTTTTCCAATAGAAGATACGGCTTTTCATCCTTATAGAGATAGGCACCGATCAGGACAGCGTCCGCTCTTCTGAAATCCTGCTTCTGGATGCGAAGATTGTCTTTGCTTAGATTTCGCGAGGCAAGGAAGTATTGGGTGTTCTTGATTGTTCCATCATCCTTGGTGACTTCATAGTGCAGGGTATAGAAATTCAGAAACTTGTGATCCGTTTCCTTCTCGGCCTGGATATATTTCCATTTCATGTCTTTTCCCTCTACCAGATGACGACTCGCTTCTCTTCAGGAAGATACATCCTGTCGTTTTCATTCACGGAGAAAGCTTCATACCACTCAGGGAAGTTTCTAGGCTGGATATTGGCTCTCAGCTCACAGGGGGCGTGGACATCGCTGGCCAAAAGAAGAAGCGTATATTCCTTCTTGGCCTTCATGCACCAGATTCTCGCCCAGTTCTTGAAGTAGGCCTGATAGTCTTTTTCTTTGAGGGTCTTCATGATGCTCAAAGTGACGGACATGCCACCATTGTCGGCGATATTCTCGCTGACGATGAGTTCACCATTGACTTCTCCGCCATGGAATGGAATCTTGTCCCATTCTTCGATCATCTTCTTTGTCAGGGCCTGGAAGGCTTCATAGTCCTTCTTGCTCCACCAGTTGTTCAGATTTCCCTTTTCATCGAATTGGGCACCGTTGTTGTCAAAGGCGTGGGAAATCTCATGTCCGATGACAGCTCCGATGCCGCCGAGATTCTCGCTGACGGACTGGGAGAGGGAATAAAATGGCTTCTGTAAGATGGCCGCTGGGAAGGTGATGTCATTGCTTGTCGGGTTATAGCAGGCGTTGACCATATGTCCGGGCATGCCCCATTTCGAACGGTTGACTTCCTCATGGAGCTCTTCAAGATTGTGGAGAATCTTTTCTCTGTTGAGACTTTCCATTGTCTTGTAGAGACTTTCTTCCTTGTTGACCTTCAAGCGGAGATAGAAGTCATCGATCTTATCCGGATAACCCATCTTGATGACGATAGTATCGAGCTTGAGAATCGCTTTTTCCTTGGTCTTTTCTTCTAAGAAGGTATTGTCTCTCATCTTTTCCTTGTAGGTCGAGATGATCTTCTTCACAAGGGAGATGACATCCTTCTTGGCCTCTTCGCCGAAGTAGGTTCTTCCATAATAGACGCCAATCGGTTCCGAGAACAGATTCGAAGCAAGGTGATAGGCGCTCTTTTCCAAGTCAGGATCTTTTTCGATGCCGCGGAGAGCTCTCTTATATGTATTGGAAAGAGAGGAGAGTTCTTCTGAGGTATAGCCTAGAGAGCGAATAAGGAAATTCACATACGCCCAATGGATATAGAGATGGAACGTTTCTTCATTGAAGTATCCATTCATCTCCTTGATGGCCTTTGGATCATAGACGATGACTTCCTCAGGGATGTTTTCCTGATAGATGTTCTTTAAGAAAGAAGGGAAATCAAAAGGAAGAAGGAAGGAAGCGACATCCTCTGTCTTCATCGGATTGTAGTTCTTCACATAGTCTGCCCATTCGACCTGGCTTTTCACCTTGTGGGCGACAAGCTCATCAAACTGGAGTGTATCCTGAAGATAGGTCTCCTGTTCTTCTTTGCTCAAAGGCGTATCGGATAAGGCCTTCTTGACCATATCGGCATAGATGGAAAGAAGCTTTTTCTTGGCTGGATTCTTTTCATCATAGTAGGTGGTATCCGGAAGGATGATGCTGGGACCTAAAATGGCGAAGGAATGCTTGGTGGCATCCTTCATATCCGGTTCGACACCGAAATTGAATGGAAGGTCGACGTTCAATAAGGCAAGCTCCTTGGCATGGTCATTGAGATCCTTGACCGTCTTGATGTTCTTGATTTTCTCAAGAGCAGGAAGAAGTGGGGTGATTCCTTCTTTGTTTCTTCTTGTGGCATCCATCACCTTCTGATAGAGAAGAACGGCATCCTTCAATGAAGGAATCTCGCTTGTGATTTCTCCATCAGCCATTTTCCTTAGATCGTTCATCATTTTCTTTTCGACATCTTCGTCCAACTGGACGAATCCGCCCGTGGATGGCCGGTCAGATGGGATGATGGCGGTTTCGAGCCATTTTCCATTGACGGCCTGATATAAATCGTCCTGTATTCTGATTTCTTCACTCATGAATCATATCCTCCTGAAACTCTACTATTATAACCCACTAACTTTTCGATTTGGATGGAAAATCACTTGAAATATCAACAAAGAAAAACAATAATACATCGTATGGCCAAATATCATATCCTGAGACACCTACATGTGGTGAATCGTCATCGCTTTTTTGTTTTCCTCAACTGTGCCAGGTGCGGCATTTTCGTTCGTGGACTTCTTCATGATCTTTCCAAATATCGCCCGAGCGAATTCCTTCTGAGTGCAAAATACTGCACAGGAAAGAAATCTCCGATTGGAGAGGAGAGAAGAGCGGAAGGAGGTTATTCCACCGTCTTCATCTATCATACGAGAAGAAATCGCCATCATTTCGAATACTGGGTGGATGTCACAAGCGGCGATGTCGTCTTAAAGCCGATTCCTTACCAATATGTCTTGGAGATGTGCTGCGACATGATCTCAGCATCGAGGGTGTATAATGGGAAAGCATTCTCACCCGAGATGCCTTTAGCCTATTTTCTTTCGACAGAAAAGAAAGCCATGATGCATTCGGCATCCAAGGATTTCGTCAAGGAAGTCCTATCAAGATACAGGGATACTGGCTTTAAGAACATACGAAAGAAGGACACAAAGAAAATCTATCAGGAGACCATCAAGAAATATCCGCCTATCGAGAAGATTCTGATCTATTCCAAGACGATTGAGAAATGATTTTTATATAGAAAGGAGGGCGTATGAAACAGAGAATCAAAGAAGAACTCAATGATCTGAAATACAACTATTTTTTCTATTACCAGATCAAACCCTCCCTAAAAGATTCCGAAGCAATTGCGGCCATCATCAAGAAGAAGGCCAGCGATACCAATCCGAAGAACCCGCGTCTTGCTAGGGAACTGAAGAATGACGCAGAGGAAATCATGGTCCATGATGCAACCTATGATGCAAAAAAAGACATTTATGTTCCCAATAAAGGCGGGAGAAAAAAGGAACTCGACCGGCTCAAGAAACTGCTTCTGAAGAAGCATATCAAAAGACTCGATGATGAATCGAAGCAGACGAAGATTGTTCTCTCTTCCTTGGTGGAAAAGACCATCGATTCTCCGGCCAACCAGATTGCCAAAGAGAAGGTATTCACATCCGATGAACTGATAAAAGAAATCAAGAAGAAAGGCTTTTGGGTTCTTTCTCAGGATGAAATCGACTCTCTTTATCCAAAAGAGGATGCTTTCAATTTCTTCGAAGATATGGAACAGTACTTCACGATTCTAAGATGCCATGATCTCTATGAATATCTTGGTGTTGCTAAAGGTGTGACAGATGAAGAAATCAATCTGGCTCTTACAAAAAGAAAGAACGAATGGATGCGGATTCCGCCCTCCAACCGTGATAAGAAAAATGCCTATTCGAAACTCAATGGAAAGATTCCGCTCATTCTTCAGAAGAAGGAGCAGAGAGAACTCTATGATATCTTTCTTTCTTTTAAGAACATCTGGGAACAGTTCTCGGAGCAGAGACAGTATAACGACTATACCCTGCGACTCGATCAGTTCAGTTCCCTTGTCTCGGATGTGGCTAAGAAGACATCCCGTTCCTTGGAAGAGGCCGGTAAAATTCTCTTCATCGGAATGAGACATTATGGATTGCATCTCGACCTCGGCGAGGAAGGGAAGCAGGTTCCTTTTGATGTGGATTCCTCCTTGAAGAAAGCAAAGATTGACCTTGCAGATGGGAAATTCGAGGATGCAGAGAAACTCCTTTCGAAGATTGTCCTTCATGATCCGGAGAATCCGATAGTCTATCTTTTAAGTCTTCTTTGTGATTATCGATGCAAGAAGATTGAAGAACTTGAAAATCTTTCTTGCAGTCTAGAGAACAATACGAATTTCATCCATGCGTGTGAATATGCCGATGAGATGACCAAAAATCTTCTTTTTTCCATCAATGCGAAGCTCAAAAAGAAGGAAGAAGAGAAGAACATGGTCAATGCTAGACTCTATGCCTCGGCCATGAATCTGAAAAATGTGAAAAGATATCAGGATGCCTATGTGGCTTTTAAGAAAATCCTCGGATACCGTGATTCGGCCAAGCAAGCGGAGGAGTGCAGGATTCTTCAGGGAAAGGAAGATCTTTATCAAAAGGGCATCTCCCTAAAAAGAATCCGACAGTATCAGGATGCAATTTCGACCTTTGAACAGATCAAGGACTACAAGGATTCTCTTTCCCAGATTATCATCTGCAGAAGACAGATGAGTGAGATGACCTACAATGATGCCTTGAATCTCAAAGCACAAGGGAAATATGAGGAAGCCATCACCCTTTTCGAGAAAATCAAGACCTATAAGGATTCCTCATCCCAGATCAATTTCTGCTCGGAGCAGATGAGACTGGAAACCATCTATCAGAAGGCGCTCTCCTATAAGAATGCCAAGAAATATTCCATGGCGATTTCGACATTCGAGCAGATTATCGACTACAAGAATTCCAGGGATCAAATTGCACTCCTAAGAGGTTCTGCTCAGAAAGAGAAATACAATGATGCCTGCATGAAGATGAGTCAGAAGAGATACAAGGAAGCGATGGATCTCTTCAAGGAAGTCGAGATGTATTTTGACTCCAAAGAGAAAATCAAGGAATGCACACAATCTCTCTACAATCAGGCCATTTCCTATAAAAGAAACAAAAACTATAACTGCGCAATCCCTCTCTTCGCAGAGATTCTTTCCTACAAGGATTCGAAAGATCAAAAAGAAGAATGCCAGAGACTCCATGATATTCAGGTCAAGAAACTGCTTCGCCAGAGAAAGAGAAAGAAGGGAAGAAAAAAGAGAATCATCATGATTGTTTCTCTTCTTGTTCTTCTTGCTGTCGCTTTACTGATTCTGACCTTCAGTCTTCTTCTTCCCAGCATAAGACAATCCGATATCCAGAATCATCTCGACAACAAAGAATATGAGCAGGCCTATACACTCATCGAGAAGAATCGAAACTTTGGAGACAATCAGAATCTACGTGCGATGTATAAAGCCGGAATTTCTTTTGACAATTCAGATTATGAAGCTGGAATTGATTCAATCTATAATATCGGCGGAACCATTGATATCTCCTATGATTTCGATGGTGGGACAGCCTCAAAGAAGAGTGAGCAGATCAAGAAAGCCAATCCATATATCCAGAATGATGCCACTAAGAATGGCTATGTCTTCAATGGGTGGAAAATCGATTCCTATTCCCTTTCTTCGAAGAATCATTCAGCATCCTTGAACCTGAAAGCTTTCTTTGTCACAGAGAAGGATGCTGCCTTGGGCATCCATCCGATTGTGGATAAGAAGAACAAGACAATTTCCTATGGTCTTTATCCGCAAAGCCATGTTTCTGATAAGACGCTGATTTCTTCCTTGAACGCATTCTCTGAGAATACAGAATCGAATGGCTATTATCTTTTCGAAGGCTCCTATTATGCAAAGAAGGTGGCTTCTCCCTATGATTCATCCTATACATATAGCGATGGAGAGAAAATTGTGAAGAATATCACCAACTGGTTTAAGTGCGAACCAATACAGTGGGAAATACTTTCTTTCGAAAATGGAGAATATACTCTCCTATCGAATCTCTTATTGTTTGCTGAACCCTATGATTCTTCTTCGTATCATTATCGGGTATCGGACATTCGTTCCTTCCTGATATATGGATTCTATAATTCCTCTTTCTCTTTGAATTCATCCTATATCCAGACAACATCGGTGGATAATAGCGAAAAGACGACATTCTTGGATAATTATGGTCAATACAGCAATGAGAATACATCTGACAAAGTCTATCTTCTCAGCTATGAGGACTATATGAATGCATCCTATTTCCCAGATGATGAATCAAGGTGCTCTAAGCCAACGGACTACGCAAAGGCGAATGGTGCCTATTCGAATGCTGGCAATGATTATGGACGCTATTGGACACGTTCGACAAGGAGTACTCTGCTTCAGACAATGCATATAATTGATGAAGATGGAAAATTCTATAGTGCAGGAGTGAGCAATACAGGCTATGGAGTCCGTCCAGCCATCACCATCAAAATATAGAAAA
>CAVCCX010000061.1:0-10053 GCA_963600815.1 Bacteroides uniformis
ACTCTCATGTGCATGAAGAAAGATGGAATCATCTATATCGAGACACCGATGAAGAAAGTGAAACAATATTATGCCTTCTTCGGATGTTCGGTGACGGGAAGCATGACAATCGACGAAATCAAGAAAACGCTGAATCTGTAAATGTAGTGCTAAATTTTCGATTATCTTTGGTTAAAATAATTCCTTCTCTTCGATGTGGTGATGCTTCAACTATTCGGTTCCTGATAAATCATAAGAAAGCTCCTTTATGGCTTCTTGGAATTCATGGGAATTCTCAGAATTGTGATGTGGCCGCTTATGATGAATACATTCTTAGGTCTGAATTTCTTTTTCTTCGACCGAAAGAGGTTCTTCTTTATGGCAATCCAAGTAAACGAGAAAAGAATATTCTTGATGATATTGAAATGCCTTATCGTGTTTACGAAGATTTTCGCAAATTCTATAAGAATGGGAGGCCTTTTTAATGTTGGGAGGAAAGGGAAGTTATTGCAGAAGTATTCGAATCATCTATGTACAATCACAAAAAAATGAGAAAATTAAACGAAAACTTGCTGCCTCTAAAAAACGATATCTTAAACACAGGACCGAGATGCGACCAGTTGATTTAGACGAAGTGGTAAAAAAGTATGCTCCGAATTCAGTGCCTTTCTTTGATGAATATAAGATAAAATACTCGCAAAGTGAATCTCCGTACATTATTGTAGCAGATCCTTCGGGATATTTGAGAGTCAAGGATTGTAGAACAAATACTTTTGTAGATGTATACACAGGCGAAACTTTAAAGGAAGATATGCCTAACTATAATAAGCGCACCCATATTCAGAATAAAAAGGAGGGAGGAAAAATAGAATGATTTATGTCAAAGAAGAAAAAAAATATCTGATTGTTCCGAATACATTGGAAAAGAGATCATCAGGGTGGGATCACACGGATGAAAATTTGAATGTTACTATTTTATCGGAGCATGAATTCCGTCTTATTGATGAAAATACAATGGTGTTTGAAGACATCAACGATGCGACTCAGCTTGATATAGCTGTCTATGAAGAAGAGGAAATACCCTTCGATAAATTGGATGCTTCTATTGACATTATCCAAAAATGCATAGGGGCATGTAAGAAGGCGGATTTAAAGAATGCGTTGCAAAAACTGCTTGATGCAGCAAACCTTGCCAAAGAAAAGAAAACACTTTTGGCTCTTTATTTATGAACAAAAATTATTCAGTACAACATGATTTTCTTTTTGAAGATGCAAGTTTGGAAGAGAATGGATACGTTGGCGTTATTCTTCAGCATTGTGATACTGATTATGGGTCTGTTATTCTTTTCTCTGCGATTCTTTCTTTGAAGAGTTCAAATCAGTTTGAAGGACTGATGAATAATATTCCCATTACACTTTTTCCGCCACTGCTTCTTTTGGACTTCTGGCCTTCTGAAAAACAAGGCATTGTTGCAACATATGCACGTGTTCTTCTTTATCTTGTAATGATCATTTTTCTGAAAGCGTTCCCCTTCGAACCATGACAGGACATGCAACATAGAAACACTTTTAGTGAATCGTCCAGATTTCTTCCAAAGAAAAACTGCCATACAGAACAAAGAATGTTCCATATGACAGTCCGAATCAGTAAACGAAGATCGTGACAGAGAAACTGCCATCCAAGGCAGCGACAGTCTCATCCGGATCCGTTGTGGAGGAATCGCCATCGTCAAGAGCCGTGGCATCTCCAGAGGAGGAAGAGGAAGAAGAAACTTCACCAAGTCTAATAGAAACAACAGCTTCATAGGTCGCATCGCTGTATAGATAAGATGTCGAATGATTGGTTGCACTCAATGCCGCATAAGTGGCAGTACTGGAAGTCGCCAAGGAATATCCAGCTGTCGTCAGAGCCGTTTCGTAGGTCTGCATTGCCGTCAAGGCATCATTTGCAACATCGAAGGAACCCTCAATCATGTAGGCACCTTTAAATGTTGTACCGAAGTAGGAACTATATTGGTTGTAATAGGCTGTAGCATCAGCAAAAGCAATCTCTGCCGGCGTGATGTTCATCTGCGGGAGAAGAGCAGTGTTGTCAGCCTTGAGGAATATCTTGCTGAAGAACTTGTTGATGGATGTGATGTTGTCAAAGGAAAGAGTTCCTTCCTCAACATATCCCATGATGATGAAGACCCCATCCTGATAGAGAGAGCCATAAATCGAGCTCTGATACTGGGAGACAACATCTTCCTTCGACATATAGGCAATCTGAACAACATAGTTCGATTCAGCAGAGATATCGCTGGCAGCCGACTTGACCTTGTAGAAGGTAGCCGAATTGCTGTCCGTCGAATCCTCATCATCGCTTGTTTCCTTTGTAAAGCCAGCCTGGGTGAGGAGAGTGGAATATTCGCTGAGCAGGTTTCCACATTTCATATCCTGATACTGATAATAGCCCGAAGAGCTGGAAACAGAATATCCGGAATAGGCTGTGAACTTGCTATCGAATGGAAGAGCAGCACCCGAATAGGTCGTCATGGCCGTCTTCAGTTCACTATCGAAATCGGTATAGGCTGGAATGACTGGATTGGCAAGGAAGGAAGTGATGGCTGCATTCTCATTTTCTCCGAAATTGGAAAAGATGACATTGACAGCCTCCGTGCTTGTCGAAGAACCAAAATAGGATGATGTCGTGATCGTGGCGGTTCCTGTGAGTTTCAGCGTGCCATCCTTGACGGAAGTGAGCGTCAGGGAAGTAGCGGTTGCCGGAGAAGAGGAAGAACTGACGCCAGCAAGGACCAATAAGGCTGAAATCGTATCAGCATCAGTTGTGGTGTAGGTATGAGCTTTCCTTGCTTCGACCCAGTTGTCACCGGAAGTATCTTCGGCAAGGATGTCGATAGCGGAATAGTAGGTCATGAGTGTAGAAAGGTCGACTGTGTCATCAACACTTCCATAAATGCAATCCGTCAGGAAAACCTGATTCTGATCATCCAATTCATATTCCCAGACACTCTTCTTGCTATCGATCTTCATGTAGCCATAGCTATCACTCGACGAAGAAATATAGCAGGCATCTGTTCCATAGAGATCCAATGTCGTGGAAGATGTGCGAATGGTGACTTCATAGTTGGCTAAGGCAACATTGAACTCATAGGGTTCATAATAGACACCGGTATCCACTTTCGAGGAAGAAGAGGCTTTCGAACTCGAAGAGGAAGAGGAAGCCGCTGGCGTAGAAGTAGCAGCGGTGGAAGAGGTTGTCGAGGAATCCTGGGTGGCACTCGGCTGAGCAGTCGAAGTCTCGGCGGATGTATGTTCACATCCAACAAGAGCGGCAACGGACAAGACCGTTGCGAATAACAGTTTGAGATTCTTTTTCATGTTTTTTCTTTTTTTTCGTTTAGAAATAGAACGTAATGAGGACGGTACCATCGGCTTCAGTGGAAGTCGAACTGCTCGTGGTCAGATAGATGGAGAGGTTGAGCTTATTCTTGAAGGCACGATCCTGAAGTGTGAAGGCTGCTTCATCGTTTGCGGCCAATGTGTTGGTTCCGCTGACACGGAAACTCTTGCTCTTCAAGGTGGTCACATAATCATTCATCGCAGTGAGCGAGGTTTCCTTGTCTTCGAACTTGATGACAATCTGATAGTATCCCTGAGCAGCAACGAAGTTATCTTCGGATTCATTAGCTGCATTATAGGAAATGGTCACATCACCGATTGCAATGGCATCATCTTCAATCTCATAGGAATCAAGATCGAGCTGTGGAACAGCGGCTGTTCCATCATTCTTCAATGGCGTCTTGGCAAGAACTCCATTGACCTTATCAAGACCATAGAGTGCCTCATAACCATAGCTAAGATAGAAAGCCATGACACCATTCTTATAGTTAGCCTGGGCAGCCGAAGTGAAGAGACTCTTCGGAACATAATAGTAGTAGATGGATGCAACCTTGGCTCCTTTTGTATCCGTTTCCTGGGCGACAGTCTTGGAATACGTATAGACTTGATATCCATAAGAGGAGGTCTGGGTAGTTCCAGCAGTCCAGCCATCCGCTTTCAGGGATGTACCGAAGGCAGTTGTCTGATCCCCGGATTGAAGATCCATATAGGTCAGAGTGGTCTGCTTCTTGGTATAGGCATCGGTTCCGATGCTGTACTGATAGCCTCTTGTCCATTCGGCGGAAGTGAAGGAAAGGGAGGAATTCATGATTTCATTCATGGCATCCTTTGCCTCATCCGAGAAATCCGTTGCAATCAGGTCACTTTCGGAATCTTCGACGAATTCTTCCAAGCCCGTAGCGGTATTTTCACCGGCATTGGTGATCTTGATGCTCAAGGCACTGGTGGTCTTTTTGCCGTTGATGATCGGCTTATAGGACAAAACGGCAGAGAACTGATCCTTGATGGTCAGCTGAATGTCACAGGCAGAAACTGTGCTGACCGTGCTTCCCAAGACAGCATGCTTGTCTCCGACATAGTAGGAAGCCAAGTTGGCCAAGGCAGGAAGAAGATCGCTGTCATCCTCATCCGAAGCAGTGTAGACACCACCCTTCTTGCCAGCAGTCCAGCTTTCCGCAGAATAGGAAAGGGAATCCAAGGCAGAATAGTAGTCCTGATATTCATCGGCCATGGAAGTATAGAAATCATTCGTATCATCCATGAAGCCTAATTCGAAGGCACCATTGTCATCTTTGTCCCAGGTCCATTTACCACCGGATGTCGTTGTACGGACATAGCCCGTATCATCCATAAGAGAGGCGAACTTGGAATGTTTATGCTTATAGACAAAGGCATTCTCTCCATAGTAGTCAATCTTATAGTAGGTGTTCTCGATCGAAAGGTTGTAGTCCTTGAAATGACCTAAGAATTCATCCAAAGTCGGAATATAGGTCGGAACCGTGCTCGTCGAAGAAGTGCTTGTGCCTGTCGACGAATTCGTGCTCGAAGCCTTGTTCGTGGAAGCGGTAATGGCATCATCACCCGATGTCTTGGCAGTCTCGCTTGTTCCACTATCGGTGGCAGAAGCGTTATCGCCTGTTCGAGTGCATCCGACTGCTGTTCCTAAGAAGGCTAATGACAAGAAAACCAAACTTAATTTTTTTCTCATGTTTATAAATCCTCACGTTAACCAAAATATTAAAATCCTTTTATCCTCTATCTATATAAAAAATTTTCTCTTTTTTTGTTCGTGAAATCATCAAAAAAGCCCGATTTCATCGGAATATTTTAAAATCCACGCTCCGAATGTAAGCCCTTTATCCACAAAGGATGCTTTTTCTGTGATTTTCAGAAAAAAGTTTTATTGAAATCATTTTAAGAAATCAGACATACTTTTTGATTCGCACAAACAGCCTTCCTTTTTTGGAAACACCTTTTTCATTCAGAAAGATGAATTTTCCTTTTCCCTTTATGGAGATGCGGTCTCCTTCCCTGAGGATATGGGAATTGTCCTTCATCGTCATGCCATTTAGAAATACACATTCCGAGGCGATCAGCATCTGTCCTTCCCTTCTGGAAAGATGATAGGTCTCCGATAGAATCGTGTCGATTCTCAAAGAGGAGACATTGATTTCCTCAATGGAGAATCGCATCTCAAAAGGGCATTCCTTCGGCTTGATCACTTCACAGGAAACATACGTATGACGGACTTTGTTCAGCTCTTCCAGAATGAGTTCGACAACCGGATTCATCACAAAAAGGTAGGCTTCTGTGCCATCCGTGAGGATATCCCCATACATTTCTCTTTTCACCCCGAGATGCATCAGTGCTCCGAGGAAATCCCTGTTCGACAGGGTTTCTGCGAACTTCACATTCTTCGGGAAGATATGAATGCAGGAAATGATCTCTCCATCCTGGATATTCTCCAAGGCTTCTTCTTTCGATAAGTAGTAGGGAAGAAAGAAGAGAACCTTTCGATCCTCATCCTCTTTTCCTCCATAGAAGAAATATTCGCATCCTGCATATCTTTTCTCCGATAGGGAAACATGCTCTTCCCTCATGATCTGATAAATGATGGCCTGCTCAGATAAGGAAAGAAAGAATGTATGCGTCAGATAGCCATCCTTTTCTGCCTTGGAAGAAAGATCGTGGATTCTTCCTTTCAGGATATCCTTCTCTTCCATCATTTCTTCTCCAATTCATGCTTCAGATGTCTCTCGGAAAGGAAATACATGAAGACACTATAGAGTGCAAGCGGCACAATGAAGAGAGAGACAAAAAGATAGTATTCCAACTCCGTCTCATAGGTGAACATCAAGGGAGCAATGACAAAATTCGGAACATTGAAGAGAAAATGGAAAGTGATGGGAATATACTCCGAATCGTAATATATGGCGAGATATCCACATGCAAAAACAGTGACGAATGTGACAAAGAGATTGAATATGGCATCATCGAAATTCAACGAAAAGAAGACATAGCACCGGACAAGCGTGAAAACCGATGCCGAAAGAAGCATGGAATAAAGATTCCGCTTCTTCTGATCCGAAAGACAATCAAAAAGGAAGGAAATCATCACATCGACAAAGATGACATCCTCCACAATGGAATCGGCTAAGTCGATGAATGTTTCCAGGATCAGAACCTTCCATGAAAATTCCGGATGGAATTCCATATCGAAGATGATCGCATAAAGAAGATCGGCAAAGCATGGAATGATAAAAGGAAGAAGCAGAAGCAGGGAAAGCTGATGATGAGGCTTCTCGACTTCGATCTTCAGGTAATATTTGAAGAACATGACAAAAAAGGTCAGGACAAGATAGCTTGCCAGTCGGAAATAGAGATAGGGAAACGTCGGCATAAACATCCGAAACGGAATGAAATTCAATAGGGCATAGATGCCTCCGAAGATGAGAAGATAATTCAGTTTCACTCGCGTAGGATGTTCCATAATTTCGAAAGATAGTTTACCGCACAAAAAATTTTTTTCAATATTTTTTCGTAATCTGTATTGCACCTCTCAGAAGAAGGTGGTTTCGAGTCGATGTATTTTTCCATTTTATCAGTTTTTCTATGATTCGACGTTTCATTTCGATTTCCGCCTTTTTCTTTATTACATCCTATTTCTACACTTTCAGGTTCCTAAAAGTGTTGTGGAAACACACAAAAAGGAACATAGGCGATAGAAATAAGACAGAATCGCAGATTTGTCCAAACCGAAAAGAGCTTTATTTTCTCATCATTTTTGTAGAAATCCGATTTGACATTGACTATATTGCATGCTATAGTCTTGTGCGTTCAGGATGTTTATTGAAATGTTGCCTGAACGATCATTGCTCGCATGGTACTTTCCTTGCTGAAAGACTGTAGAAGGAGAATGAAAATGATTCTATGTGCAGATCTGGGAAACCGTTCCCTCTCTCTTTCCCTGTATGAAGACGGGAAAGAAGTCGCTTCTTTCAAGACGCTTGCCGATAAGTTCAAGAGTGCGGATGAATATTCTGAGACACTCCGACAGTTTTTGCGTTTGGAAAATCATACACCCGAAGACATTCAGGGATGCATTCTTTCGAGTGTCGTTCCCTCTCTCACAAAAAGAATCGAAAAAGCTCTCTCTCTCGTTCTGAAGAAGAAGTGCATGGTCCTATCTAAGAGGCTAAAGACATCCTTGGCCTTGAGGATGGACAACCCGAGTGAAGTTGGCACCAATCTCATCGCTGCTGGAGTTGGCGCCCTGAAAGACTATGACACAGATTGCCTTATCATCTGTCTCTCGACCTGTCTTTCCTTCACTTTGGTGAGCAAAGATCGTCAGTTCCTCGGAGGAAATCTCTTTCCAGGAATGCGGGAATCCGTATCCAACATGTGTGAACACAGTGCCCAGCTGATGGAAATCGACCTGACTAGACCAGGAAAACTCATTGCCAAGTCGACATCCGCCTGCATCAATTCCGGTGTCGTCAGAGGCTATATGCTTCTCATCCAATCGATGTGCGATGAGATGGAGAAGGAATATGGAAAGCCTCTGAAAAGAATTCTCACAGGTCCCGATGCCAATATCCTGAAAGACTATATGCCCCACAATTTCACCGTCAACAGCCACCTTCTGATGGATGGCTTATATGAAATTTATCAGAGAAACGAGGAAAAACTATGAACAAGAGAAGATTCAACAATGTCTATGCTCTCTCCGTATCCGCTATTATGGTCGCCATCATGTTTATCTTTGGATTCACACCGATTGGCACCATCCAGACCTTAGGCCTGACCATCACCCTGATGGGCATTCCTGTCAGCATCATGGCTGTCGTATTCGGCCCTGTCATGGGTGCCCTTGCCGGTCTTCTTTGGGGAATCATTTCCGTCATCCAGGCCTTCACCGGTGTCGATGCCACAGCGAATATCCTCCAAAGCTGTGTCGCCAATGGCGAAATCAGTTTCGGAAGATTCCTTTCCGGCCTCATCGTCATGGCTGTCATCAGCCGTATTCTTGTCGGCTTCTTAACCGGCGTCATCTATGATGCCATCAAGATCAAGGACAAGAAAGGCATCCTTGCCACGTTTGTCAGCTGTGCCTGCACGGCCTTGCTCAACACCATCTTCTTCATGACTTCCTTCTGCCTCTTCTTCTATGGCACACCAGTCATCTCCCATATCGGAACCTATGCCAATCCATTCGTCTTCGTCTTTGCCATCATCGGCGTGAACTTCGTCGTCGAATTCCTTGTGAATTCCATCGTCGGAACCGGCATCGTCTACGGCGTCAAGTTCGGTGCTGACCGCATGCATGTCGTTTCTCCATTCCCTCATTTCTTCACGAAGAAATCTCTTCCTGAAGAAACAGAAGAGAATACTGCAAACGCGACTGCAAAATAGACAATCATAGAATGATTATTCTCTCCTCACAGCATATCGCTGTGGGGAGTTTTTGTTTGATTAAGAATATAGACAATCACTAAATTTTCATAATAATCTATCATTTTACGGAAATTATGTAATTTATTTGCTGATTGTATATGGATAACGAAGGCAATTTATGATAATATATCAGTAAGAAAGGACGGGATTGAAATATGGCATTTTATTTGAATTGCAAGAATGATTTCCTTGCCTATGTAGAGGATGACATCTTTGTTGACAAATCAAGTCTGATTGCAGTCTTGAATAATCATGTGAATAAGCCATCCTCGAAGTTTTTCTGTGTCACTCGTCCAAGACGATTTGGAAAGACAATGACTCTTTCGATGCTGAACGCCTATTATTCCAAGGGATGCGATTCCAAGGATATGTTCGATAAGTTGGATATCTCAAAGGATCCCGGCTATCTCACTCAGTTGAATAAGCACAATGTCATATGGATCGATATGGCGAGTGTGTACTCTGATTCGAAAGATAATTTCTTGACTGAGTTAGTCAAGTATGTGATCAAAGATTTAGATGAGGCATTTCCAAATGTCCTTACCGAAGATGACAACACCCTCAGCAAAGCAATAAGACATATCAATAAGAAATTGGGTGAACGTTTCATTTTCTTGATCGATGAATGGGACGTCATCTTCAGAGAAAAACCGCAATCAAAACTATGCGACGATTACATTTTATTTTTGAGAAGCCTCTTCAAGGCACGAGATACCGCATCCTGTCTCGATTTGGTCTATATGACCGGTATTCTTCCAATCAAGAGATACTCCACAGAATCCGCCCTGAATATGTTCGAAGAATACAATATGATTCAGCCTCAGGATCTCACCGAATATATCGGCTTCACACAGGATGAAGTCAAGACTCTATGCGAGGAATATCATGTCGACTTCAAGACCATGAAGAAATGGTATGACGGCTATAAGCTGAAGGGATTGGAAATTTATAATCCACAATCTGTTGTGGAAGCCATCACAGAAAATGAATTTGCGGGTTACTGGACGTCAACCGGTGCACTCGAATCCGTCACACACTATATGAACTATGACCATGGTGTTCTCAAAGGAACAATCGCCAAGATGATTCTCGGCGAGAACGTCCCGGTCGATGTCTCCTATTTCTCAAACGATCTCACCAAGATCGACTCCGCGGATGCCGCCTTGACTGTTCTCATCCATCTAGGCTACCTAGCCTATGATGAAGAGAATAAGT
>CAVCCX010000062.1:0-9968 GCA_963600815.1 Bacteroides uniformis
CGCTTCTATCATCAATATTGTCTACGATGCGTAATTCCAATAAGATTTTTTGCTACTTTCCGGAATAGAACTGCGTCGAAATGCTATTTGTCTCAATCAGAATCGAATTCTGATTCAGGGCCACAAGAACTTCATCACAGATTTTATAGACCGTATCCAGAACGATATCTTCCAGGATGCAGCCGATGGTCTTCTCTTCCGTGATATTGTCTTTCTCATCCGTCCAATAGCCTGTCGCCTCAAAAAGCGTGCAGCCAGACGTGTATTTGACACAGATGTCTCTCACCTTCGTCACACAGACATCATAGTCGATTTCCTGCTTATAGGTGTCTTTGTCATTTGTTCCGATATAGAGAGTATATTTCGTCATCTGAGAAGATTTCTCGACATTTCCCTTGATCTGGAATGCCAAAAGAATTCCTGTCAGGACAAGATTGATTCCGACCACGATTGAGACGATGATCTTGAAGATACGATTCTTATTTTCTGTTTTTGTTTCCATAAATGTTTTACCTCTTTTTTATGTTGAGAGACATAATTGCCTTTTGAAACATTTCGTCTTCTTCTTTGAAAAAGCATCCGGACGTATGCCGAATGCCTCTTTCTTTTTTTAGTTATATTTGACGAAAAGATGGGATGCCCAATATCCGAACTTTCCACCGACGTGTCCGACAAAATTCGGATAGGAGCAGAAACCGGCAAAACGCCAGCGACGATATTTTCGATACTGCTTCTTGTTCTTGGCTTTGCATTCCTTATTGAACGCCTTAAGATCACTCATGCTCTCCTTGGTATGCGAGAGCTGTGCGTACATCAAAGCCTCAATATGAATGATGAAATACTGATGGGTCAGAAGCTTGTAGAGCTTCTTGTTGTATTTGTAGTCATACTGATTGACTTCCAGGAAGCAGGCTTTGGCAATCTTGAGATAATCCTTGTATCTCTTGATGGCGAATTCCTTGGAGACAGACTGTCCTGGCCTTCCGACATAATAGCAGTAAAGACGGATCGGAAGATAATAGAGTTTCTGGATGTGCGGAAGCGGAACATAGATGAAGTAATTATCATCATAGAATGTCTTGCGTGGGATGTTCAATCCGAGAGGACGTAAGAAATCCACACGATAGGCCACCGAATGAATCGTCAGATACTGGTCAACCTTGAATTTCTTGATATCCGAGAAAGCGAATTCCTTTCTTGCTGGGAAGCAGGACTGATAGGTGATGGTCTGAATGGGTTCTTCCTTGCAGAAATATTCATAGTCCGTGACGATGCAGTCGATATCCTTATTCGATTTCTCGATGGTATCGAGGAATTCCATCAAAGCATCCTTATCGACCCAGTCATCGGAATCGACCACTTTCAGATAATAGCCGGAAGCCAGTTCGATTCCCTTTGAGACACCCGAGCCATGTCCGCCATTCTCCTGGTGGACAACCCGGATGATCGAAGGATATTTTTCCTGATAGTCATCCGCAATCTTAGCCGTATCGTCTTTGCTTCCATCATCGATGATGATGATTTCGACTTTTTCTCCTCCCAAAAGGAGAGATTCCAGGCACTTTTTCATATAGTCCTGGGAATTGTAACAGCAGACAACAAATGAAACGAGTTTTCTCATATAAGCCTCCTCATCCCCTAAAAGGATGAATTCTACGACTCCGCATAAAATATTGCACTCTTTATCATTATATCACTCTATGTGCACTATCCTATAGAAACAATTCACATCGTTTCCAGCTCTTTTTTGTTCTTTGACTGACAATAGTATACACAACATTTTCATGAACAAAAGAAAAATATATCAGCAATCGGGCTCATACGATGATATTTTTCTCCTGATCGAGTCTTTTTTCGTTCAGCTTATGGAAAATTTGGAATGTGAAAAAGATGGTGAGAAGAAAGGAAAGCGTATCCGCAATCATCGGGGCAAAAAGAAGAGAGACAATGCCACTTCCCTCCTGTTTCTGTTCTGTGACATAGGGAATCAATATGACGAGCGGAATATAGAAAAGAAGATCTCTTGATAACGAGGCGATGGTCGCCTGGACCGGATAGCCGCACGACTGGAAGAAGATGGAGGAAAACTTGATGAAGCAGGTCAGTATGGTCGTCGAAAGGAATAGACGGAAGACCAATCTCCCATATTCCATATAGAGTTCATCGTCTTTTCCGCCGAACATCATGACAAACAAGTCCGGGAAGACCTCAAAAAGGAAAGTGAAGATGGCACTGATGATCAATGTCGAAATCAGAATCAGCCGGTATGTCTTTTTCACACGGTCGATCTTCCCGGCTCCGATATTGTATCCGATGATCGGCTGTCCGCCCAAGACGATTCCAACCACAATATTCAGGACAATCGTATAGACTTTCGTCTCGATCGAAGTGACGGATATCGGAATATCCTGTCCATATTTCGATAGATTTCCATACCGGACAAGCATCGAGTTGAGAACAAGGGAGACGACCGCCACCGAAATCTGCGTGATGAAGGAACTGATTCCCAAAAGGAAAGGCTCCCTGAAATTCGAAAAATCCGGAATGAAGGATTTCCTATCCAGACGGAAGGATTTCGGATGGAGAAAATAAATGGCACAAAAGAAAAAGGAAACGACCTGGCCGATGATGGTCGCCCAGGCGGCTCCTGCGATGCCAAAATCGCAGGCATAGATGAAGATTGGGTCAAGAATGATATTCAATATCGCTCCGCTCAATGTCGCAACCATGCTATAGCTTGGTGAGCCATCCCCTCGGATGACGCCATTGAGCATGTTCTGCAGCATATAGACTGGAAAGAATCCAATCAGAATATGAAGATATTCCTTTGCCAAAGGAAGTGTTTTTTCACTCGCCCCACAAAAAAGAAGAATCTCATCATCAAAAAGAAGACCAAAGAAAACAATCAGCAGGCCAGAAAGAAGCGTCAGAAGAATGCCAAGTCCAATCGCCTTGCTTGCTTTCTCCGACTGTTTTCTTCCCTGACAGATGCTCAGATAAGAGCAGCATCCATCGCCAAACCACCAGGCGAAGCCCTGTGTGAGAAGGACAAGCGGAAACACGACACCCGTCGCCGCATTTCCGAGATAGCCCAAAGAAGAATTCCCGACGAAGATCTGGTCGACCATATTGTATAAGGAAGAAATCAATAAGGATGCCATGCAGGGAAGAGAGAACTTGAAAAGCAGACGCCCAACATTCTCCTGATCCAATATATACGTTTTTGTTTTCATTTTACAGCTCCGTACTCTTTTCTTTCTTCATCCGACATCTTCTTGTCACGCATAGAGAGTCTTGCATTGATGATTTCATGGGAGAGGATCATCAAAAGAGCCAATCCGACCACAACGAAAGGAAGGATTTCGAATTGGTTGCTCTTCTTGGCAATCAGGCCATAGAGAGGAGAAACAAGTAAATTTCCACAATAGGCAATCGCCATTTCCAGTCCCATCATGTGCTGGGAGAGTGTATTGGAGAAGCGATAAGGCGTCGAACGGATGATGGCCGGATAAATCGGCGCACATCCGATTCCGATCAGAATGAAGCCGACGATGGATAGGGTATTCGAAAAAGGAAGGCTTGCCAAAATTGCTCCACAGAGAAGAATCGACTCGCCCATCCGCATCATATTCTTTTCATTGACCTTCAAGGAGATTGGTCCGCAGACAAATCGACCCACCGTGATTCCAATATAGAACATGGAATCGAGTCTGGCCGACTGTTGGGTATCGAAACCTCTGGCCTGGAAAAAGAATCCGCCCCAGTTCCCGGTTGTCGTCTCCAATGCACAATAGCAGAAGAAGCCCAAAAGAGAGAGATAGAAAACTGGATTGTGAATTAATCCCTTCTTGGAAACATTGACGCTTTCTTTTTTCTCTTCCGGCTTGGAAAGCTGTTTTTCATTTTCTGCCTTACCCCAAAGAGGAAGACTGATGAAGGTGATGATGGCAATCGAAAACTGAATGAGACTGATCAATAAGATTCCCTTGTTCCATCCAGCAGACTGATTGTTTGAGTCGATGAAAGGGGCAATCAGAAGCGGAGAAAGAGAAGCGCCGATTCCCCAGGAACAGTGGAGCCAGTTCATATGAATAGCCTTGTAGTGCAAGGCAACATAGTTGTTCAAGGCGGAATCAATCGCGCCAGCGCCAAGTCCGAGCAGGATGGCAATCAAAAAGAATGCCCAGACATAATCCGCTGTGACCAAAGAGAAGAGAACAAGTCCGCACGCTGTCAGAAGAATCGAAAAGCCGACCACGAATTTGGTCGTGAATTTTCGAATCATTCTTTCGGAAAGAAGAGAGGAAAGGATCGTGCAGGCGCTGATGACCATGCCGATATATCCGGCCAGATCTTCCCTGGTCGAAAGGTTCGATGCGATTGCGGGAAAAGTGCTTCCCAAAACACTATCTGGAAGTCCGAGTGAAATGAAGATCAGATAGATAATCACCAATAAAAGGGTACTCATGGTAGGAGAAGTATACGAAGAGAAATAGAGAAAAACAATCTATTTCGGGCTTTTTTCGCAATAAAAGCGGAAACTTGTATACATAAGGGCAAGAGACTACCAAATATGTCGGAAAAACAACAATTTACGATTGAACGTTGTAAAAGGGCTTACATCATCTTAAAATAAATCTAGATTTTTACAAGGAGAAACTTATGGAAAACAAAGCTTCAAAAAAATCAGTATTCGAATCTCCTTTACTGTCGACGAAAATCAAATCGGCAAATGTCACCCTCCTTCCTGAAGCAGGATTAGGCTACCTTGTTGGTCCTATCCTTGCCTTGATGAGCAATGGTGTCATCAACATTTGGCTCGTCCAGTACTGGGACAAAGTCTTGATGTTAGGTAAATGGGCACCGCTCTTCCAGACCCTTTTGCCGATTCTCTCTGCCGTCTTGATCATTATCGGCAACCTGTTCGTCGGCAAACTGATGGAAAGAAAGCCTTCTATTGCTGGCAAAGCGAGACCTTTGATCCTCATTGCCATGCCGTTCATCGCCGTCGCCTTATTGGCATTGTTCATTGTTCCTCTTCCAGAAGGGGCGGGCGGAACATTCTCCAATATCGGGGCAAGCATCATCATCGCCGTTGCCTATAACCTCTATTATGCCTTGGCCTGGCCGATCTACTACACCTCCCATTCAGCCTTGGTCAACCTTTCCACACGTAACGGAGCTTCCAGAGGGCTTCTCTCAACTGCCGTCATGGGCGCTCAGTTAGGCGCAGCCGGTCTCTCCGGCATGGCCGGCGGTCTTCTTGTCGACTTGATCGGTCTTCTTCCGAAATATCAATATGGCATCGATCCTAAAACCGGAGAAGCATTGACAACAAACGTCCTTTCTACAGCTCAGGATTTAGCAAAAGAAACAGGCTATGAAGTCCAGACCCTCATCACACCGGCACAGGCAAATAGCAAATGGACGATTCTTATGATCGTCATGATTGTCTGCTTAGTCATCGGTTGTTTGTTGGAATACTATTTCACCCGTGAAAGAATCACGGAAGAAAATGTCAAACTTGCCGCTGGCAAGTCTGAAGGAAATGCCGAAGACGTTACGAAAATCAAGAAAGCCAGCATGGGCGAACAGATCAAGATCTGTATCCATGACAAATATTGGTGGCTGATCATCGTTTTCTTCTTCCTCTATCAGTTCGGTGGTCAGATGAAGAACAACGATATGTCCTTCTATTCACAGGCTATGACCGGCGAAACTTCACTCTCTTCTCTCATCAATACGCTCGGTGCCATCCCGACAGCCTTGGGTATGGCTCTTGTCTGGCCGATTGCCGCAAAATTGACGAAAGCCAAGACAATCAGTTTGGGTGGTGTCCTTGCCTTCTTGGGCGCTCTCATCGCCTTCATCTGTCTGATTCCGGATGTTTCGAGCAGCACAGCTGCCATCTCCGCCCTCTCTGTCACCTCCTTCATGATCAAGGCCTTGGGTACAGCTCCTGCCATGTACATCTCCTTAGCCTTGATGGCCAACATCCTTGACCATCAGGAAGCCGTCTATGGAAAGAGAACCGATGGCTTCACCATGTCCGTCTATGGTTCCATCATGATTGCCATGTCTGGTGTCTGCAACGGCATCATCGTCGGCATCAACGCCATCACTCCGACAGCCAGTCAGAAATTCGTCCACACCTTCTTGGCCTTCGGTGTCGAAGGTATCTGCTACCTCGTCATGGCCCTCATGTTCCTCTTCATGAATGTCGAAAGATATACCAAGATTGACAACAGAACCATCATCGAAGATCAGAAAGCTGCTTGCCTTGCTGAAGGCAGAGAATGGATTGAACCCGAAGAAAGAGCCAAGCAGGAAGAAGCAGAAAATGCCCGCCTTGTCGAAGCCGCCCGTGTCGACCAGCTCAAGATCGACTGCCAGAAGAAAGGTCTTGATTTCGATACGGAAAACAAGAAGTTCTTAGAGCAGAAGAAAATCAAAGATGAACAGGCCGCAGCCAAGAAAGCAGCCAATGAAGAAAAGAAGAAAGCAGCCGCTGCTGCCAAGCAGGCCAAGTTCGATGCTCTTCCTGAAGCCGAGAAACAGAAGATTCTTTCTCAGAGAAAAGAAAAAGAAGCCGCCATTGAAAGCGAATTCGCTCTCATGAGACAAAAAGCGAAAAATAGCGGATTAGCTGCATAGACCAATCTGATTCGATAGGCTACAGGTTGTTCCTGTAGCCTTCTTCGTTCAAAAACCATTACAGGGGGGAATTATGAAACACGAAGATATCCTTAAAAAGATGACTTTAGAAGAAAAAGCCAGTCTCCTATCCGGCAAAAATTTCTGGGAAACAATGGATTATCCTGAATATTCCATTCCTTCCATGTTTTTATCCGATGGTCCTCATGGACTGAGAAAGCAGGCAGCTAGCGCTGACCAGCTCGGATTGAACCCATCTCTTCCAGCCACCTGTTTCCCGACTGCATCCGCCTTGGCCAACACCTGGAATCCAGAGCTCGTCGAAGAAGTCGGAAAGGCCTTAGGAAAAGAAGCCACCAAGCTTCATGTCAACATGGTCCTTGGCCCAGGCGTCAACATCAAGAGAAATCCGAAATGCGGAAGAAACTTCGAATACTTTTCCGAAGATCCCTATCTTGCCGGCAAGATGGCATCGGGATTGATCAACGGTATCCAGTCGAATGGAATCTCCGCCTGTATCAAGCACTACTGCGGAAACTCCCAGGAGACAAGAAGAATCAACATGGACTCCATCATCGACAAGAGAGCCCTGAGAGAAATCTATACGATGGCTTTCGAAATGGCCATCAAGGAAAGCAATCCGAAAGCCTTGATGTCTTCCTACAACATGGTCAATGGCTACTACACCAATGAGAACCATTACCTCGCAACGGAAGTCCTCAGAAACGAATTCCAGTACAAAGGATTGATCGTCACAGACTGGGGCGGAGAAAACGAACGTATCCCAGGTCTTCTTGAGACCAATGAACTGGAAATGCCCGGAAACAACGGCGATACCGACCGTGAGATCATCAAAGCCGTCAAAGAAAAGAAACTGGATGAAGCCGTCGTCGATGAATGCGCTGACCGCATCATCGATCTGGCTATCGAAACGAACAAACACATCAACTTCGATGAGCCTTTCACCAAGACCGAAAATGGTGTGAAGATCACCGGCATGAACTGCTTCCCGGAATTGAGGGAAGAACATCACGCTATCGCCAAGAATGCCAGCGATGAAACCATGATTCTTTTGAAGAACAATGAAAGCATCCTGCCACTGAAAAAAGAAGACAAAGTTGCTGTCATCGGTGATTTCGCCGGTGAGCCTCGTTATCAGGGTGCCGGTTCCTCCAAGGTCAACTGCACGAAGCTGGATAACTTCACCGATCTGAAGGAAAAATTCAGATTCCAGTATACTGGTTTTTCCAAAGGCTTCGACCGCTACGGGAAAAAGAATGGAAAACTCGAAAAGGAAGCCCTCGAATTGGCTTCGAAGAGCGACGTCATCGTCTACTTCATGGGTCTTGACGAAGTGACTGAAAGCGAAGGTCTTGACCGTACCACCATCAATCTTCCTCAGAATCAGATTGACCTGCTCAAGAAGCTTCATGGCTTGGGCAAGAAAATCGTCGTTGTCCTTTCCTCCGGATCTGTTGTCGACTTGACATGGGACAAAGACTGCGATGCCCTTCTCTTCGGCGCCCTTTCCGGTCAGGCTGGATGCAACTCCATCCTCGACATGCTCCATGGCGATGTCACGCCGAGCGGAAAACTCAGCGAAACCTATCCGATCAAGGAAAGCGATGCTCCGAACCATGAAATCTTCCCAAGCGTTGGCGTCAATGCCCTCTACAAGGAAAGCATCTATGTCGGCTATCGCTACTATGAAAAGAACGATCTCGCCGTCAAATATCCTTTCGGATATGGACTTAGCTATACCAGTTTCGAATACAAGGATGTCAAAGTCGATGAAAATGGCATCACCCTGACCATCAAGAACACCGGTTCCTACAAAGGAAAGGAAATCGTCGAATTCTATGTCGGAAAGAAGGATTCCATGCTCTTCCGTCCATTGAAGGAACTCAAGGGATTCAAGAAGACGAAGCTTCTCGAACCCGGCGAAGAAGAAACCATCGTCATTCCATTTGATGAATACACCTTCCGCTATTTCAACGAGAAGACGAACAAGTTCGAAATCGAAGAAGGCGATTATCAGCTCTATGTCGGTTCTTCGAGCATCGATATCCGCTTTGAAGGCACCATCCACAAAGAAGGAACAACCACAATCGATCCATATGACAAGGAGAAGCTTCCAGACTACTATTCTGGAAAAATCAAGGCTGTTTCCGATGGGGAATTCAAGACGCTCTATGGAGAGGAAATTCCCAATGGCGAATTCGAATTCACCAACAAGAGAAAGACGAGAATCGCCTTGAAGGAAACCAATCTCTTCTGCGACCTGAAGTATGCCAGAGGATGGACCGGCCGATTCTTCTATCATTGTCTCCATCTTGCCATCCGCTTTGGAAATAAATTCAACAAGAATATCTCCAATGCCATCATCATGGGTCCCTGGAGTTTCCCGCTTCGTGCCTTATCGAGAATGATGAATATGCCGATGGATAAAGCCAGAGGACTGATCATGATGTTCGACGGCCATTTCTTCAAGGGTCTGCACCGTTTCCTCCACGGTGGAAAAGACACCCCGAAGTATCCAAAGGATAGCCACTATCAGAAAAAGCAGAAAGCCTAAACAGACTTTCGGCCTTAAGAATCGGACTGGCAGATGCCAGTCCTTTTCTTTTCGAATGAAAATCGCATTATTTTGTGACTTTCTGATAATGAAAGCGCTATAATATTGGCAAATCCAAGAACGGAGGACATCAATCATGGATTACAAATCATTGCAGGAGCATATCCATTCGTTAGCCAAGGATATCAATTATCCGGCCAAGAAAGTCGATCATCTCGTTTTCGCTTTGAAGCTTTCGACAACCCCCGGACATCTTTTCTTCCACTCCGGTTTTGAAGCTGTTGGGAAAAGCATCCTCGAGACGGTCAACACCCACTATCTCTTCACCCGAGGCTATCTGACAGAAAAAGGCATCAATGAAGCCAAGAAGCTCTACAGGGAAAAAGGCGAATATGCCAAATTTGCCAAGGAACACAATCTCTGGAAATACGTCTACAACCATGAAGCCTTTGCCGAAGAAGATGAAAAGATTCTTCCAAAGGATTCCGATGAAGCCTTGTTGGCAAGAATCGTCGGTGCCATGTATTATGATTCCGATTGGGAGACAACCAAGAACTGGATCATCTGCAACCTCGGCATCCGTGCCTTCAAGAAGACCGGTTCCATCGAATCATCCAAGTAGAGAGCAAGAGGCTATCAGGAAATCGGATATTGCCGAAACCCTGATGGCTTTTTAAGTTTCGTTCAAGATTGCTCAAAAGAAAGAAAAAGACTATTCTCGAATGAAAGACGATGAAAT
>CAVCCX010000063.1:0-9837 GCA_963600815.1 Bacteroides uniformis
CCATATGCTTTTGAACGCTTCATCCATAGGACGATAACCATAAATTCAATTCATATGGAACTTCATCGGTTCACATCGAAATATAATTGGAGAATTATGAAATTATCTCAATTCAAAATTAGTCCTTTAGCAGATCAGTCATTCACTTTCGTGTTCTTTTCAGGCATTTCCCTCTGAAGATCGATATCATCCAGGCTCGTCTTCTTCTTGATGATCAGAACAACAAGGCTGACAACGCCAATCACAAAAAGAACCAATGACCAGAACTGAGAAGGACTGATGCCAGGAAGGAAGCTTCCACGATGGTCCCCTCTGAGGAATTCAATCATGAATCGAAAGATTCCATAGGAAATAAAATAGATTGGAAAAGTGAGTGTTGATTTCTTTTTGAAAGCCAAATAGAAAAGAACAAATGCCAAGATAAAAAGAAAAATTGCTTCTAAGAGCTGTGTTGGATAAACCTTGACTCCATTCGTTTCTGGAAAAGTCATTCCCATCCAATAGAAAGGAGAGTCAGACGGGATGGCAACCCCATAGCAGCAGCCATCCAATGTACACCCGATGCGACCGAATCCATGGGCAAAGGGAATACCAGCTCCTTCAATCACTGCGACAGCATAAATCGAATGGGGATACTTCTTTCTTAGGAAGAAGAACCATCCCACAAAGAAGGTAAGTATTCCACCGATAAGTCCTCCTAAGAATGTCATTCCCCAGTTCCACTGATAGGTCGATGGGCTTTCGATGAAATCATAGAGGTTCTGGAATAGAATGGCACAGACAATGCCAACCGCACTCGCAATGACAAGGACAATCTCATAATCTGTCGACATTCCTTTTTTCAGGTGGTTCTTCCTGAAGAAAATATCCAACGACAATAAAGCGAGAAGAACGCCCGTTCCAATCAGAATCGGATAGGGATCGAAAATGAAATTGCTAGCTAGAAACATGATTGTTTTTTCTCCTGGATAAATCATAGACCACAAAAAGATAAATCAAAAGAACAAATCCGAGCAGAAAGGAAAAAAGAACGTATTTCGAAGTGATTTCGACATCATATAGACAGTTATAGAGATTCATGTTCAGGAAATTGAAGAGGAAGTGAAAGACAATCGAAAGAATTGGTGATTCAAAGAAAAGAGCCATCACACCAAAAATCAGACCGAGATAGAAGGTGTATCCGATCTGAAGAAGAACCGCAAGAGGGGCATTCCCAAAGAAATTCAGAACATGCATGAAAGAAAAAGCCATGGCTGAAAAAAGAATCACCAAAAGATTCTTCCATCTTCCATCCTTTAAGAAAGAAAAGAGGAATTCGAAGAAGAAAAAGCGAAAAAGAATTTCCTCGATTGTGACCGAAAAGAAGATTTCGATGGTCGATAGAATGAAGGGCTGTGCATCAAAGGAAACTGTCTGTTTTTCATGAAAAAAGAAGCAATAGAGAAGATTCGATGAACAGACAAGAAGAAAAGGAACAAGGAAAAGAAGGTTCAGATGATTCGGATTTCTTCGATGCTGAATCTGATTCTTCTTTATTTCATAGAGCATCAAAAACAAAAGAATACAAAAGCATAGAATTCGAAGAAGAGAAGGAAGAAATGAGACTGAATTCAGTTTCTCAAAAGGAACCAACTTGATGGCTAAATAGAAAGATAGAAGATATAGAAATGTGAAGAGAAGATTCGATGTCTTTTTTTCCATACTCTAAGTTTACTTATCTTCTTTTTAAAAGGCAAGAAACAATCCGATTCGAATAATCATTCAGTTTTTCCTCTTTGGAGTTTGGATGTTTTTCCACCTGAAAATTCTATCTGGATGGAATATCTGACTCATGATCATCTTTTTTTCTAAACCAAAAAAGGACCATCCCCACTCTATATGAAATGGAAACAGTCCTGATTTGTATTTTAGTCTTTGTACATTCCTGTTGTGATCGAAATGGAGTTGTTGTGGTTGATGGATTCGATGACAGCCGCAATCTGGCTTGCCAAGGAAACGACCTGAACTGGGATTTCCTTGTTATTGACAAAGCGATGATCGAGCGGAATGGAATCCGTGACATAAAGGCGATCGAAGACCTTCGCACTGGTCAATCTGTCATAGGCAGGATCCGATAAGACTGGATGTGTGACAGCCATGATGATTCTTTGTCCGCCATTGGCCTTCAAGGCATTGGCAGCAGCAACTGCGCTTCCAGCTGTATCCATCATATCGTCGATGATCAGACAGTCCTTGCCGTTGACCTCTCCGATGATGTTCATGACTTCCGGCTGATATTTATTGTTTCTTCTCTTATCGATGATGGCCAAAGGAGCATTGAGTTTCTCAGCAACTTTTCTGGCTCTGTTGACACCGCCATGATCTGGCGAAACAACGACTGTGTTTTCCTTGTTGATGAATGGATCATTGTACAAGACATGTCCTAAAAGCGGAATGGCCGAAAGGTCATCTTCGACACAGGAGAAGAACCCCTGCTCCTGGGAAGCATGCAAATCGAACGTGATGACTCTGTCAGCACCGGCTGTTGCCAATAAATCAGCAACCAGCTTAGCCGTGATCGGTTCACGTGGTTTGGACTTTCGATCCTGTCTTGCATATCCGAAATAAGGGATAATGACATTGATTTCTCCCGCACTGGCTCTTCTCAAGGAATCGATGAACACAAGGATTTCCATGAGGTTGTCATTGACCGGTGGGCAGGTGGACTGAATGATGAAAATTTGTTTTCCGCGGACAGTCTCATTCGGGCAGGCCAAGACTTCCTTGGATGGGAAACGGTTCAGATAGACGTCACCGAGCTTCGTACCTAAACAATCACAGACGGCTTTTGCCAATTCGACATTGGCAGACAAGGCGTAAACGACGGCATTGGCTTCGATCTTCATATATGTCCTCCAAAGTAACGTGTCTATTCTACTACTTTGAAGTGGAAATTGCTTTACATTTAAGCAGTTTCATGAAAAAGAAAACAGAGCCATAGAAAATGCCGGAGAGCATTCTTTCCCCGGCATGATATCATTTTCTTTTTACAATGCGAATTCCGTCAGATAGCACTCGAACCCTTCCTTTTGGAAGATGGAGAAAGCACGTTCGAGGATCTTTTTGTCCTTGTGGAGGGCAAAGCAGGCTGAGCCTGTTCCAGACATGCCATTGAGTTTGAGTCCCATCATGCTCATCTTGTTCAGAAGATCCTGGATGAGCGGGAGGGCCTTGATGGCTGGGACAGAAAGAACATTGACGAGATTCTTCTCGATCATCTCTTCATCCCCATTTGCAAGTCCTTCGATCAGGGCAGGAATATCCGGATGCTTCACTTCATCCACACAGGCGTCATAGGCCTCATAGACCGATTTCGTCGAAAGACCGACATCCGGTTTCACAATCAGGACATGATAAGGAGATGCAACCTTGATTTCCTCAAGCACCTCACCTCTTCCTTTGACTCTCGAAGGCTTGTCATAAAGACAGAATGGCACATCGCTTCCGATGGATAAAGCCATCTCCTCTTCGATTTTCTTCTTGTCTTCCTTGGAATCGTGCATGTAATTGTCGAGTGCCTTGATGACAGCTGCCGCATCGGCGCTTCCGCCGCCAAGTCCAGCCTGGACTGGGATTCTCTTATGGATGCTGATGCAGAAATGTCCATTCACGCGGAAGGAATCACGCATGGCATTCAAGGCTTTGTAGGCCAGATTCGATTCATCGCAGATGATGGTCGGATCATCACAATAGAGATACGTCTCCATTCTCGAATTCATCGGGAAGGGCGTAATCTCGACCGAGTCATGCAGTTTGAGAGGAATCGTCACCATGTCGATTTCATGATAGCCATCTTCCCTCTTGGATAAGACGTCAATGGCAAGATTTATTTTCGCTAAGGCTTTGACAACAATCGTGTTCATATCGTTTTTTCTCTTTCCTAGTCAAACACATTATACTTCCAATACGCCTTCTTTGTCTAAGATATTTCGATGGTTCTTTCAAATCCGAGCTGATCGGAGAGACGATGGGAAATGGAAATGACGGTTCGATCCTTCATGCATCTGGATATCGCATCGATGATTTCCATCTCCATTCGTGAGTCGAGATTCGCAGAAATCTCATCCAGAAGAAGGATTTTGGGATTGGAAAGAAGCGCCCTGGCTAGACAAAGAAGCTGCAATTGTCCTCTTGAGAAATCATCCATGGAGAATTTCGCATCATATCCAGATGGAATATGATTCAGGACATAATCATCCAGGGAGACAATCTTCATCACCTTGCGGACATCATCCAGGGTATAGTGCTCATCCTTCAGGGTGATCTGTTCCATGATTGTTCCCTCAATCGAAGAGAATCCCTGTTCGACATAGCCGAAGATTTTTCTTTTCTCGCTGTCCCTGATCAAGGAGACATCCTGTCCATTGAGAAGGATTTTTCCTTCAGTCGGATTTTCAAGGCCGAGAATCAGTTTGAAGAGCGTCGTTTTTCCAGCACCGGTTCTTCCGACAAAGATGACCTTCTCTTTTTCCTTAATCGTGAAGTTTAGATCCGAAAAGACCTTTTCCTCGCCATCATCATATTGGAAGGAGAGATGATCAAACGTGAGGAAATCCTCTTTTGGATCCGAAAAGATCTTTTCATAAGTCAATGAGGAATCCTTTTCATTGATTTCCTTTTCATTCATGAATTCCTCCACACGATGGACACCGGAGATGCCATCCTGCATCGTTTGGATTTCCTTTCCGATATTCTGCAACGGGGAGAAAAGGTTGCTGATCAAAGTCATGGATGCCGCAAAAGTACCCGCCGAAATGCCAAAGGAAAGAATCGCATTGTCATTCTTCAGGGATAGATAGACAAGAAGGGAAACAAGGGAGATCAGAAGTGCCTTGATCAATTCCACGACCGGAGAGAAAAGAGCATCCAGCCAGGCGGTCTTATCCTTGTATTCATAGGATTTCTTCACCTCGTCCTCATAGATATCCTGACGATATTGTTCTTTGTTCAGAAGCTGCACTGTTTCCATATTATTGATCGTCTCAGAGATGAGGTTTGCCTGAAGGTTGGTCGATTTTTTATTCTTGATATTGGCCTGGAACATGATTTTGCTGATCTTTCTTGTCAAAAGATAGATCAGAGGAATCAGAAGGAAAACGATGATGCCCAACATCCAGGAAAAAGTGAAAATCGAAACGAGGATGCCGATAATTTTCACAAAGGAAACCAGAAGGGAAACGATGCCCGAGGCAAAAAGCGTCTCGATTGAATAGACATCATCCATGATCCGAGACTGGATTTCTCCCGTTCCATGATGTGTGAAATAGTTTGCCTTCATCCGGTGCGTCTTTCTAATCATCTCATAGCGGAGAGAATGGATCATCTTCTGACCGAAAAGGGTGATGAGATAGTTTTCGGCGACCTCAAAGAATCCCACCAGGAAATAGGAGAAGAAATAGAGAAGGGAAAAAAGAGAAAGGGAAACATAATCCGTATTTCCATTGCTGATGAAGCCTGGAATATAGGTATCGATCAGATAGCGGAGAAGAAAAGGAGGAAGAAGTCCAGAAAGCGCACAAAGCAGAATGAAAAGAAGAAGAATGATTGTCAAAAGAAGATTTTCCTTCAGAAAGGAAAAGACAAATTTCTTCGATGTGAATTTATTCATGTTCCACCTCTGATTTCTGCATCAGGAATAGATTCTTGTATTCCTCATCTTCTTCCATCAGCTCTGAATGTGTCGAACAGACGACGCTTCCATCCTTGTGGATGCAGACGACCTTGTCGCAATATGGGAAATAGGAAAGTCGATGGGAGAAGAGAAGAAGGATGGAATCACACGCCTCTTTTTTCAGTCGCATCATGATTTCATGTTCGGTTCTGACATCCACATTGCTGAAAGGATCATCGAGGATGATCATGCCTTTCTTGTGATAGAAGGTTCTCGCCAGCGCGATTCTTTCCTGCTGTCCACCTGAAAGACGGATTCCTTCATTTCCGACAATCGTCTCTTCCTTCAAGGGCATATTCTCCATATCCTCTGAGAAAGAAACCATCGAAAGGTAGTCCATCACGCTCTTTTCCTCACCATAGGAAATATTGTTCTTTATGCTTTCCGTGAAAAGATTGTTCTGATGCCCCATATAGGAAAGATTGCCATTTCTTTCTTCCAAAGTGTAGTCATGGATTTCCTTTCCAAAAAGACATAGGCTTCCGCTATAAGGAGCATCCTTCAGGAAGGCTTTTCCGATGGCCGTCTTTCCACAGGCGACTGGTCCGGTCAAGGCGATGATCTCACCTTTCCTAGCTTCCAGGCTGAAAGGCTCGAAGAGTCTTTTTTCATCAAAGGAAATCGAAAAGTCCTTCATCAGGAGAGAATCGCCTTCTCTTTCTTCGGCTTTGGAGAATTCCTCATAGGGTTTGATATATGGTTTGATTCTCTTCCAGGAAGAAAGTCCTTTTTCGATACTGGAGAATAGCTTGGCCGTATGGCTTGCTTTCGAGGAAAGAAGGACAAACGTTGTAATGTAGGTCGAAAAGGCACCGATAGTCCAGTTGTCCTTCATCAGGTAGGGAAGGGAATAGGAGAAAGAAGCAGAGAAAGAAACATAGCCGATTCCGAGATACAGAATCGGAATAAGACCAATCAGGGAGATGACGTTGCAGATTGGAAGGGTGATATCGGTCAGGACTTCTGATTTCACCATCTTCCTTTCATAGTCCTTCAGGGAGTCATCATATTTATTCTCATTCTTTTCATCCAAGGAATAAAGTCGATACATCCAGGCATGATCCATCATCTCATAGGTCATCTTGGATAGCATGGCATTGCTTTTCTTGCTTAAGGAAGAATACTTGAAGATGACTTTTCTCATCAGGAATGAAACCAGAATCGAGGCCGCGACCGGGATCAATGCAAAGAGACTCATCTTCACATCATAGAAGAAGATATAGACGATATAGAAGAGAAAGAGGAAGACCGTATCGAAGATTTCCGTCGTCAGTTTTCGCATGCCTTCCACACTCTCATTGCAGTCCGATTGGAGTCGATTGAGCAGGGTTCCCATATCCTCATGTGCGATTTCCTCATAGGACTCATGAAGAAGATTATTGAAGAGATTCTTTCGCATCATGCAGGTGACTTCATTGGCAAATCTGCGGACGAGATATCTTTTGGCCATGCGGAAGAACTGTATGAGAAAGATGCCGACAAGATAGATGAGAAGAAGAGGGAGAATGCTATTTGCGCTCTGTTTTTCCTCCAAAAAAAAGTCGATCAGAATACCTTCGAAATAAGGATTGAAAAGCATGCCTAGATTGTAGAGAAGGCCAAATAGGGCAATAAAAAGAAAGACAAGCCATTCCTTCCTCCAGTAGGAGAGAAGATGACTCGGATTATAGAGAGTCTCAATATTCTTTTTCATCATGTTCATCCTTTCTGATTCTCAAAAGAAAATCGAATAAAAAAAGCTCCAGCAACGTGGAGCCAAACAATTCTTTTTTCGATTCATGATTAGTTTGGATGGCTCCCGCATCTTGCATATTTGCCACCTTTTCTAATCGCAGGTTGGCGTCACTTCATCGAGTTATGCACTCTCCATGAGCTCTTGATGCGCATTCATTATAGGAATAGGCATTGTCTATGTCAATCATATTTTATTCCTCTTTCCTTACAAAAATGATGTTTTGCATAGAGTTATCCACATCTTTCTTTTTTGGGTCCAAAAAGAGAAAAAAGCCTCTTTCGAAAGAAAAAATCTAAGTTGATAAGCCATAGAACAAATCCACAGCGAAAAGAAATGCCCACTATCCGATTTACGGATTATCCACCATTTATCCACCAGGAAAGTGGCTTATCCACTGGTGGTTGATAACTATTTTTACTAGTGTTGATAAGTCGAAAAAGTTCCGATTTCATCGAAATATTTCATTGTGGATATCTTTGTGGATTGTGGGTAGTTATCCACTTATCCACAATTAAGTTATCCACCATGCTTTTATCCACAAGTTATCCCCAAAATATGGTTGGTGGATAACTTCATTCCCTATATAAAATAGGATTGATATTTTCTTCCTCTTTTTTGTTGATAACTATTTTTGTCTCAATTTTTTTCTTCCTTTATTCCTTGTGAGTCTCTATAATGGTACCTGCACCAAAGGAGACGCCTATGAAAGAAACAAACAAGGATCGTCAAATCAACAACGTCTATCAGACCTTAATGGAGCGCCTCCAGAAAGATGTCAATCCGACATTGTTCGACACGCTCTTCACCTCCACAGATGATTTTGAACTGAAATCCATCGAAGACAACAAAGTGACCTTTGTCACCGATACGACCTCGACGGCCACCCTCATCAAGTCAACGCTTCTTCCCATCCTGACAAAGCACATGTCCGATATTCTCGAATGCAATGCCAACATCGATATCACCGACAGAAGAAGCTACAGCAAGCGTTCGAAATTGGTCGAACAGGCCTCCTCTTCCTTCTTCCAGAATTCCTATCTCCAGAAGCAGTTCCTATTCGAAAATTTTGTCGTCGGACCCAACAACCGCGATGCCTATCTTGCCAGTCTTTTTGCCGTTGAGAATCCTGCCAGAAGCAATCCGATTTTCCTCTATTCCAAATCCGGTCTGGGAAAGACGCACCTTCTTCAGGCCATCGGCAATGCCTACAAGATGAAGTATCCTTCCTGCAAGGTTCTCTATATCACGAGCGATGACTTCATCACCGAATTCGTCAAGTTCTCTTTGGGAAACAAGGAATCCGAAAGCCTGAAGGATTTCTTTGCCAGCATCGATCTTCTCTTGGTCGATGATATTCAGTTTTTGGCCAAGAAGGAAGGAAGTCAGGCCATGTTCTTCAATGTCTTCAACCTTCTTGTCAGCCACTCCAAGCAGATCGTCTTAACCAGCGACCGCTCGCCAAGTGAATTGAAGGATCTTCCGGATCGTCTTGTCTCCCGTTTCTCGGGCGGACTTTCCATCTCCATCTCCAATCCGAACAAGGATACCCTCGTCGAGATTCTGAAGATGAAGATCAAGAATTCCTCTCTCAGCGTCGATACATTCCAGCCGGAAGTCCTGGAATATTTAGCCAACAATTACGGAAGAAATGTCCGTGAGCTGGAAGGATCCTACAACAACCTTCTTTTTGCCATCACCACAAGAAAGCCGACGGGAACAATCTCTCTTGATTTTGCCAAGGAGGTCTTCGAAGCCGACGAGAAAAGACGAGCCAAAGTCGGAAAAGTGGATGTTCCCACTATCATCCGCGTCGTTGCCGAATACTACAACATGACGGAAGCCCAACTCAAAAGCAAAGTCAGAACCTCCCAGATTGCCCTTGCCAGACAGATTGCCATGTATCTTTCAAGACAGATCCTGAATACACCCTACCAGGAAATCGGAAGACAGTTTGGCAAAGATCATACGACCGTCTTGGCCAACGTCAACAAAATCCAGTCCAATATGGCAAATGATGCTGCCCTGAAGAAGGCTATCAATGAATTGACAAACAAAATCAAAGCCTGATGATAAAGACTGCCCCATGCGTTCCCTAGAGTCTGCATAAGGCAGTCTTTTTTCATGCTGGAATCTTCTTTTTTTCTCTCTCATCCAAAGCAGAAAAGCCTGATTTCTTTTTCGAGAGATTCCTTCCTTGGAATTCCTGTTTTCGGACTTATTCACAATTCCTTCTTTTTGTCCACGAGGAAACCACATGGATTTTCTGTTTATCCCTTTCAATGTGGGGAATAGAAAAGAAAATAAGATTCGCCAAAAACACGGAATTTATGGGTGTTTTCTCGATTGCTCCAATTTTTCTCTTTTCGAAGTTGTCGACTTATCCACCTTATCC
>CAVCCX010000064.1:0-9601 GCA_963600815.1 Bacteroides uniformis
ATTATCCGGCATAACTCACGTCATATCAATCACGTGAGGTCACTATATATTGTCTAATTCTAATGCGAACCATGATTTACCAATCTTACTTGATCCGCATAATAGATTTAATCCTGTAGGTAGTATCCTATCTACAATGAATGTTGTTGGATTTGGTTCATCAGTTTCTAATTCACAGAAAGAGAAAGAACCAGTGTTAATTTGATTTTCTTCTTGAATAATCGTATTCCTCCTTGTTTAACAAATATTTTTCTTGAGAGAGATATTTCTTCCATAGTAAAACCACTGTCACTCCGTCACTAGTTGTCATTCTTCCTGTGAATCAATATTCTCCTTTCTTTAATAATGACAGTAATGACAGATATGACATAGGATTTAGGTATTAGAAAAACAGTCCTCACTATATAGCTCGAAAAAATCGGTGCTTTGTCGCCGTTTCATCAAAAAAATGTTTAGAAATTATTTCTAATGAACAATATGAGTAACTGTGAATAAAAATATCCCTTCACTATATAAGCCCTCAAAAATTCCCTATATATTGGAAAATATTTCAGAGGGAAGGCTATGCTCAAAAGAAAATGCGAACAGCAATTGGAAGAATGGCTTGAATCGAAGGATGCCTTGCTTGTCACTGGAGCAAGACAGGTTGGAAAATCCTATCTGATTCGTGAATTCGGAAAAAAGAATTTCCCGGTCTATGTCGAGATCAATTTATTCGAAAAACCGGAATGGATTCCCGTCTTGGAAAATGCCAAGAGTGCAGATGATCTCCTTTTCCGCATCTCAATGCTATCCGATAAGCCTCTCGAAGAAGGGAAGACACTCATTTTCTTTGATGAAATCCAGTATGCCAAGAAGAGCAATCTGATCACGCTATCCAAATTCTTAGTCCTGAATGGAAAATATCGCTATATCTTCTCTGGTTCCTTGCTCGATGTCGAACTGACGAATATTGCCTCTTGGCCAACAGGATACATGAGACAATTCCAAATGTTTCCCTTGGACTTTGAGGAATTTTTGATGGCTGTCGTCCTTTCTGATAAAGTCTTATCCTATCTGAAGGAATGCTTCGAAAAAGAAGAGAAGGTCGATTCCATCATCCACGAAAGAATCCTGGATGCGTTCTATAAATACCTTCTGATCGGCGGAATGCCCGAAGCCGTTGAGACTTTCCTCTCCACCAATGATCTAAAAAGAGTCAATGCTGTCCAGGAAAAGATCAATGAATTCTATTCGAAAGATATCATCCAATATGCACCGATCAAACAAAGAACCCATCTCGAGAGCATCTATCGGATTCTTCCAGAGGAACTAAACAGCAAGAACAAGAGATTCTCCTTAGGTGAAATCGGACAGGGCGGAAAGATAAAAGACATCCAGGATGATTTCATGTGGCTGAAAAAAGCCGGCGTCGCGATTCCTGTCTGTAATGTCAAGGATCCTGTGAAGCCTTTGGAACTATCCTCGGATAGCCGGCTTGTCAAACTCTTCCATTCCGATACCGGCATATTGGCCAATCTGCTGATGGATACGAATATACAGATCAAGCTCTTTTCCAATGAAAAGGATATCAATTATGGAGCCATCTTCGAAAATGTCGTCGCGGATGAATTGACTGCACATGGCTTTTCTGAACTCTATTATTACAACAACAAGAAAGCCGGCGAAGTCGATTTCATGATCGAATACAAAGGAGAAGTCTTGCCTATCGAAGTGAAATCCGGAAAAGATTATCTGAGACATTCAGCACTGAATAATTTGCTCAGCAATGACTCCTTCTCAATCAAGAATGCCATCGTCTTCTGCAATAGAAATGTTGAAAGGAAAGACAAGATTCTCTATCTGCCCATCTATATGATCATGATGATCAAAAAGCAGATTGAAAGAAATACGAAAATCACCTTGAATCTCTCTTCATTGAATATCGAGTAATCGTTTCATTCCATATAAAATGGCTACCCTTTCTCAGAGTAGCCATCGGGGGATCTTCTTTAGAGACTATCGAAAGAGGAATCGAAGGTAGCATTGGCCAATTCGGAATAGGTTGTCTTGATATTGGTCTTGAAGGTGTTGATTGCAGTCTCGAATGTGACCGGGTTATCCGCCTTGAAGTAGTCCTTCATGGCAGCCTGGAGTTTTTCATTGCATCCCTGGTCATAGGCAGACATCGGAGCCAACTTGATGCTCGCTGCACTTTCCTTGAACAATTTGATGTGGTTCTGTCCACCCAAGAAATCGGATTTGTAGGTGGTATCGCTGGCCAGCTTGTTCATGGCTGTCTTGTTGTTGGTGTAGTCCTGGGTTTCTCTGGTGATCTTTTCAGCAACCGTGGAATCGCAGGTCATCGTCTTCATGATGTCCTTGACATCTTCGATGTTGTTGCAGTTCTTCGCTGCGGCAAGCCATGTTCCACCCCAATAGTAGGAAGCAGGACCCTGGCAGACACGATACTTTCCATAGAGACCATTTCCGACTTTCTGGTCACCATTGGAATCCTGCAAGGAATTGCCAAGAAGAGTGAAGTTGATGCCCCATGTGGAATAGAAGAAGCCGAAGACATCGCCAGACGGACCCTGATCCTTGGCCCATGTGTTATCCCACAAGGAGGTTCTGTTGTTGTATCCATTATCGGAGAACTGCTTGGTCTGCTTGATCCAGTTCTTGATCTGATCATCAAGATGAACCGTCAGTTTTCCAGCGTTATCTTCCGTGACCCATGCCTTGGTGGCATTGTTGGAGAAGGTACGATAGGAATCATCATAGCCGGAGAGCATCTTGATGCCTTTTTCCTTGGCTGTGGCGGCAACGGCATTGAACTTGTCCCAGGTATCGATCTTCGACTGGACGAAGGCAGCCTGCGCTTCTGCACCGGCACTATCGGCTGGATAGTCATCCCAGATCTTGGCGGCTTCATCGCTTCTGAAGGCATAAAGTCCAGGAGTCGCCTGCCAGGAGACACCCTTCAGGACGCCATCCGAATTGGTGACAACCGTCTTGGTGTAGTCATACATATCGGATAAATCCGAATCACTCAATCCGACATCCTTCTTGATATCGAGAGTGTAATCCGTTTCGATATATTTCTTGGCATAGTCTGCTTCCATCAGGAACATATCGATTTTTTCGGATGCCTTGGCACCGTCATCGGCCTTCAAAGCATTGTCGAGCGCATTCTGATAGGCATTGTCATCATTCGCAACGATATTGAAAACGACAGTTTTGCCGCTCTTGAGAAGATATTTCTTCTCTCCGAGATTCTTATCGATTTTCTCTGCATAGAATTTTTCGAATCTCTCCATGAATTCTGTGTTCCAGCAGCGGATATTGATGGTCTTGTCTTCTTCCGTTGTACTGGTTTTCGAGCTGTCTGTGTTGCCTGTACATCCGACGAGGCCCAATCCGACAGCGACGGCACCGAATAGAGCAAATAAGTTCTTTTTCATAATTACCTCCTTGTTTTGCACTATATCGAACAAATAAGCGAGTTAAGGAAGGATCGCCAATCCTTGTCCTTCGTTTGCCGATAGACATCTGACAAGCTGTAAGGGCTTCCGTAATCGGTTACGCCAACATTATAGTTTCCTGGTTCCATATTTGTCAACAACATTCGAAAAGAAAAATCACCTCGGATTTTTTAAATATAATTTATTATATTTACGGCCTCAAAAAAATTTTTTGAGGCTATTTTTTGTTGCATTTTCTTCAAATCGGATTATACTAAAAATAGAAAGCGCAAACGTTTACGCATGGATGATACGAAGAAAACACGAGATGAAATACAAGAAAAGGAGAAGTGTTTATGAAATTTGGACATTTTGACGATCGGAACCGGGAATATGTGATTGAAACCCCGCATACACCGCTTCCATGGATCAACTATCTCGGAACCGAATCCTTCCATTCCCTTATCTCCAATACATGCGGAGGATATTCCTTCTATAAGGACGCCAAGCTGAGAAGAATCACCCGCTATCGCTACAACAATGTTCCTCGGGATGTCTCGGGAAGGTTCTATTACATCAAGGAAGGAAAGACCATCTGGAATATCGGATATCTTCCTACAAAGACGCCACTTGATTCCTACAAGTGTCGACATGGCATGAACTATTCCATCTTCGAATCATCCAAGAATGACCTCAGCGCGGCCTTGACCTGCTTTGTTCCTCTTCATGACAATCTGGAAGTCAACCATCTCGTATTGAAGAACAATTCCAAGGAAAAGAAAATCTTTTCTCTTTATGGCGCTGTCGAATTCTGTTTATATAACGCGGTCGATGATGCCAACAACTATCAGAGAAACCTCAACCTCGCCGAAGTCGAGATTGATGACAACACCGTCTATCATGAAACCGAATACCGTGAAAGAAGAAATCATTTCACATTCTTTAGCTGTTCAAGAAAACATGATGGATTCGATACCGACAGAGACATCTTCCTTGGACTGGAAAACGGATTTGATTCTCCCGATGCTGTCATGAAGGGAACATCCTATGACTCCATCGTCCATGACTATTATCCGATTGCCTGCCATAGACTCGACCTTACACTGAATCCCGGCGAAGAAGTCGAACTTGTCTTCCTTCTTGGATTTGTCGAAAACAAAGAAGAAGAGAAATGGGACGAAAATGGAAAGCCGAATAAATCGATAGCCTATGAGATGCAGAAGAAATATTTCGACATCAAGAACGTCAAAAAGGAATTCGCTCTCCTCAAGGAATACTGGACAAACCTTCTTTCGAACTTCCAGGTGAAAAGCGACGATAAGAAATTCGATCGCATGGCCAATATCTGGAACCAGTATCAGTGCATGATCACCTACATGATGTCGAGAAGCGCATCCTACTATGAAACTGGAACCGGAAGAGGAATGGGCTTCCGTGATTCCTGTCAGGATCTTCTTGGCTTTGTCCATATGATTCCCGAAAAAGCCAAGGAAAGAATCTTCGACATCGCCTCCATCCAATTCGAAGATGGTTCCACCTATCACCAGTATCAGCCACTGAACAAGAAAGGCAATGCCGATATCGGATCCGGATTCAATGATGATCCTCTCTGGTTGGTCGGTGCTGTCTCGAGCTATATCCGGGAAACCGGTGATTATTCCATCCTCGATCTCATGACACCGTTTGACAACAAGAAGGGCAGTGAGAAACCACTCTATGATCATCTTCTTGTCTCTCTGAAACATACCATCTTGAATCTTGGCCCCCATGGGCTCCCCCTGATCGGACGAGCCGACTGGAATGACTGTCTCAACCTGAACTGCTTCTCCAAAGTCGATGGCGAATCCTTCCAGACGGTCGAGAACAACGATACCCATGTCGCCGAATCCGTCTTCATCGCCGGCATGTTTGTCCAATATGGAAAGGAATTCGTCGACATCGCAAGACATCTGAAGAAAGATGAGGATGCTTCCTATATCGAAGAATATGTGAAGAAGATCTCAGAAGCCTGCATAAAATACGGCTTCGACTATGACGAAGGCTACTTCATCCGTGCCTATGACGCTTTCCAGAATCCGGTGGGTTCCTCTTCCTGCGAAGAAGGAAAAATCTATATCGAACCACAAGGCTTCTGCACCATGGCCGGCATCGGACATGACATCGGCTTAGGCAAAAAAGCCATCGACGCTTCCTTCAAATACCTTGTGAATGACTACGGAGCAGAAATTTTATATCCACCTTACACCCATTATCATTTAGAATTAGGTGAGGTCTCTTCCTATCCGCCGGGCGTGAAGGAAAATGGTTCGGTCTTCAACCACAACAATCCTTGGCTGACCATCGCCTGCTGCAAGGAAAAAGAGCCGGAAAGAGCCTTCGAACTCTATAAGAAGAACGCACCGAGCTACATCGAGGAAAACAGCGATATCCACAGAACGGAACCCTATGTCTATTCCCAGATGATTGCCGGAAGAAGTTCGAAATCCTATGGCCAGGCAAAGAATTCCTGGCTGACCGGAAGTGCCACCTGGTCCTTTGTCTGTCTGAGCCAAGGACTATTGGGCATAAAGCCGGAACTCGATGGACTGAGAATCGAACCCTGCCTAAGTGAACACTTCAAGAACGTCGAAGTCACAAGAAAAATCCGTGACAAAGTCTTCCACATAAAAATGAAGAATGAGAAGAAAGGAAGCTATCAGCTTCTCGTCAACGGACATCCCCAAGAAGATACATTGGTCAGATATGTCGACGGCATCAAGGAATATAACGTCGAAATCGTCTTTTAAAAAAGGAGGAGAGAAAAATGATCAACGATGATGAAGTGAAATTCAATTTCAGGCCGATTAAAAAATTCATCGAAAGAAAGAAGAAGGAAAAAGCCGATAAAGAAAAGGGAAAACAGCTTCTCGAAGAGCAGAGAAAGAAGGATGAACTTCTTCCCAAGGATGCTCCAGAGGGTGTATTCGTCTCCTTGCAGGGTGTCAACAAGATCTATGAGAACGGCTATCATGCCGTCCATGATTTCTCCATCGACATCAAGGAACATGAATTCATCGTCTTTGTCGGTCCATCCGGATGCGGAAAATCCACAACCCTGAGAATGATTGCCGGCTTGGAAGATATCTCGGGTGGAAATCTATTCATCGACGGAACCTTCATGAACGATGTCGCACCAAAGGACAGAGGCATCGCCATGGTCTTCCAGTCCTATGCCCTTTATCCGCATATGAGCGTCTATAACAACATGGCCTTCCCTCTGAAAGTCATGCACCTCTCCAAAGCCGAAATCAATGAAAGAGTCATGAATGCGGCAAGAATTCTTCAGATCGAGCCCTTCCTCGACAGAAAGCCAAAGGCCCTCTCCGGCGGACAAAGACAGAGAGTTGCCCTAGGAAGAGCCATCGTCCGCCATGCCAAGGTTCTTTTGATGGATGAGCCATTGAGCAACCTCGATGCAAAATTGAGAGTCCAGATGCGAAGTGAAATCGTCAAGTTGCACAATAACCTCAACACCACCACCATCTATGTCACCCACGACCAGACGGAAGCCATGACCATGGCAACCCGTATCGTCATCATGAAGGATGGATATGTTCAACAGATTGGAACACCGATCGAAATCTTCAACCATCCGGTCAACCGCTTTGTCGCTGGATTCATCGGATCGCCGGCCATGAACTTCTTCGATGCCCGCTACGAGGATGGCTATGTCACCTTCGTCACCGGACAGAAGGTCAAGCTTCCCGAATCCCTCATTGTCGATAAACAGATTCCCAACAAGATCATCTTCGGCATCCGTCCGGAGGATATGTATGATGGCTATGGCTATCAGGCAAGCCTCTATCCTGACGCCCTCTTCGAAGCCAAGGTCATCTTGGCTGAGCTGTTAGGAAATGAATACTATGTCCACACGAATTTCGCCTACCAGGATGTCGTCTCGAAATTCCCATCCAGCCATCACATCGAAAAAGGCGAAACGGTGAAATTCTGCATGGACCTGAAACACTGTCATATCTTCGATCCCGTCACGGAAAAAGCGATTTTCTAGGAGGGTAGAATATGAACTTCAATATCAGCCGATTCTATAAAAAGAAAAGACATCGTTCCAATAAGGTCTCCTATGCCAAATACGGCTACATCTTCCTTATTCCTTTCATCGTCGTCTTCCTCATCTTCCAGCTCTTCCCGCTTCTCCAGACTGGATTCTTCTCCTTCTTCGAATACTACTTCAAAGGCGGTCTGAAGCAGGTCGGTCCCAACTTCGTCGGATTCGATAATTATGCCCAGCTTCTTTCCGGCGATTCTCCCTTCTGGAAATATCTCGGAAATACGATTCTCATCTGGATCATCGGCTTCATCCCCCAGATCATCGTCTCACTTCTTCTAGCAATCTGGTTCACCGATTCGAGACTGAAGCTGAAGGCATCGAGTTTCTTCAAGGCCATCACCTATATGCCAAACCTCATCATGGCCAGCGCCTTCGGTATGATGTTCTTGGTTCTCTTCTCCGATTCCGGTCCGATCAACCAGATCCTTGTCTCCTCCGGCATACTGGATAAAGCCTTCGCCTTTGAAAGCAGCAAGAGATGGACAAGAATTATCATCGCCTTCATCAACTGGCTCATGTGGTTCGGAAATACGGCCATCCTCTTGATGTCGGGCATCATGGGAATCGATGAATCCATCTTCGAATCCGCAAGACTGGATGGTGCTGGTTCCTTCCGTACATTCTGGAAGATCACGATGCCGCTTCTGATGCCAATCTTCGTCTACGTTCTTGTCACATCCCTTATTGGCGGTCTTCAGCTATTCGATGCCGCGCAGATCTTCACGAAATCCACCGGCGGACCGGAAAACGGTTCGAAGACCATCATGATGTACCTCAACGATATGATCTCCGTCAGCAAGAACTATGGTCTCTCCGGTGCCTTATCTGTCATCATCTTCCTCTTCACCGGCATCTTGTCCATCATCGTCTTCAAGACGCTGGTTCCGACCTACAACGCTCTCAAAGCCGAAGCCAAGGAAAGAAGAAAGAGAGAGAGATGGCTGAAGGGAAGCGTGAAAAGAAACGACCTCAGCAATCTAGGAGGTGAAAGCAATGCCTAGTCTTACAAAAACTGTGGATAACACCCAACTGAACAGAAACAAAGACAAGAAGCTGAAGAATGAAAAAGTCTCGCTCTATATCTATCGCACACTCGTCTATATCTTTCTCATCCTCCTGACGCTCATCTGTATCTTCCCATTCTATACATTGATCATCAACTGCTCCCATTCGAATGCCGAGATTCAGCAGGGGTTCAACTGGTGGTTTGGAACCTCCTTCGCCGATAACTGGAACAATCTGATGTCGAATCCGAATATTCCAATCAAGCATGGCTTTAGGAACTCTCTCATCATCTCCTTCTCCTCTTCCTTCCTAACCTGCTACTTCTCCGCTCTGACAGCCTATGCCACCCACATCTATCAGTTCAAGGGCAGAAAATTCATCGAGAAATTCATTCTCATCATCATGATGATTCCGACTCAGGTCTCCGCACTTTCCCTTGTTCTTATCTACACCCAGCTTCATATGCTCAACCAGATTTGGGTCTTGATTCTCCCGACCATCTCCTCCCCCGTCACCTACTTCTATATGAAGCAGTATATGGAATCCATTCTCCCCTTCGAAGTCATCGAGGCAGCCCGAGTTGATGGATATAGCGAAATCGGTATCTTCCATCGCATCGTCCTTCCCATCATGAAGCCGGCTATCGCTGTTCAGTTCATCTTCGCCTTCGTCTCCAACTGGAACAACTACTTCGTTCCTGCTCTGCTTCTCCAGCAAGACAAATACAAGACTCTTCCTCTTGTCATTGCCGGTCTTAAGGCCAGCAACCCGGATACCTTCGATCTCGGTCAGATCTATATGCTGATGATGATCTCCGTCATCCCGGTTGTCGTTGTCTATCTCATCTTCTCCAAAGCCATCATCAAGAATCTCACCTCCGGTGCCGTGAAAGGATAAAAAAGAAGGGCTCTTCAGGTCATCTGCAGCATTGCGGATGGCTTGAGGCCCTTTTTTTGTGGCGATAGAAAAAAATATTTCATCTTTTTCCGTAATTTTGCCTTCTTTCTCTCCCATATATCTATGAGGAGGAAGAAAGAATGGAAGC
>CAVCCX010000065.1:0-1405 GCA_963600815.1 Bacteroides uniformis
GCGAGGTTTTCGGATTTCGTCACGGATTTTTCTGTGGTATATTTTCGAAATGCTTCATGAATGACATCGGACCTGAAAAGTCTGTTTCCTCCAACGAAAAAGGCGATTCCATCGATTCGAGTATAGGGAATCGCCTTTTGTCTTTCTAAAAATGAATCAGTGTCTTTCTATCGATCTTTCCGATGGCTGTCCTTGGGAAATGGGGAAGACAGGTGATGGTCTCCGGAAGGGAATAGCGAATGAGATGATCCTTGAGGTGGGCCATGACCTTCTTGGCCAGTTCCTCATCATTGGCAGAATGATTCTCTAGATAGAGATGGATATAGGGATGATCGCCATCGACGAAGATGGCCGCTGAATCGACAACACCACCCACTTCATCAGCTAAAGCTTCGATATCCGAAGGGAAGACATTGTATCCGGCAATCTTGATCATATCGCGGTTTCGATTCCTGAAGACGACATAGCCATCCTTATCGATATGTCCGATATCGCCGCTGCAGACATAGGTGACTTTCTTATTGTCGGTGAAGAAAGGCTGATGGCGCTTGTCGCAGTTGAGATACCCAAGACAATTGCTTGGCCCACTCAGAAGAATCTCACCATCTTCGCCAAGTGGCATTTCCACTCTTCGGTCGGATGGATTGACGATCTTGACCTTGATATCCCTTAGAGGCTTTCCGACGGTATTGGGCTTATGCTCCTTGATGGTGTTGACGATATTCACGGTTACCACTTCGGTCATGCCATAGCCTTCATAGATTCTGTTTTCGGAATTCCTTTCCTTCATCAGCTTGTCGAATGCTTCACTGAGGGAGGACTTGATCTTATCCGCCCCGACAAAGGTCATATAGAGATTCTTCAGCTGTGCTTTCTGGAACTTCTTGCACTTGAGAAGCTTCTCGATCATATAAGGAACACCGATCAGGATATTGATCCTGTTCTTGTTGATGGCCCAGGCGATCTCCTCTGGATCGAATCGAACCATCAGATAGGATGCCGTATTGTTCATCAAGGGAGCGTGGATACCCATGGCTAAGCCAAAGCCATGGAATATCGGAAGAACACCGATCATGCTCATGGTCGAAATATCTTTTCCTAAGATTTCATTGGCAAGGCTTCCCGCATAGCGGATTGCGGCATCATTGAGGATGACAGTCTTGCTTTTCCCAGTGGTTCCTCCGGAACGGAGATAGAAGCTCGGCTTGAGAGAATCTGTATTGACTTCGAAATCGACATTTTCATTTTCCTTCAGTGGATCCCTGGAAGAAAGAACCTTCGATGGGTCGATAAAGGAGAGTTCTTTCTTATATTTCTTTTTGAATCCTTTTTTCTCGAAGTAGCCGAGATCCGGAGAGGTAGAGATGAAATAGAGCTTCTGGAAGACACTTTCGAGTTCCTCCAT
>CAVCCX010000065.1:1653-8516 GCA_963600815.1 Bacteroides uniformis
TGAAGCGGATTTTCCTCTTCCTGAAATAGAGAGCGACTTTCTCTCTGTCGTTCTGATAAGTCGAAACATCCAAGTAGAGCGTATTGACGTTTTTATTCTCATTCATAATCTGAACCCCATGCTGAAAAAGACAAGAAAGAGGACGAGTATAATCACCGGCTGATGGAAGATATAGACGTAGAGCGTATGACGGCCGATAAAGCAGATCGGCCGGAAGACATAAAGCGAACGCAAGAAGGGAACATGGCTCTTCCTTTTCTCTCCGTAGAGAAGGATACCAAAAAAGGCTCCGAAGAAAAAGACACCCGTATAGGGAAGAATCGGCCACCAGTCGATGGTGCCGGCATATTTTCCCAGTGCTTCCAGAAAGAAATTCGAAAAGGAATGGTCATAGCGTTTCATCGGTAGACCATAGACGAGTTTCGTATACCATGGCTCGAAGGTTGTCCCATCGAAATGATATCCGGCATTCAGATAGATGGAGACAAGGAAGATGATGCCTGCGATGCTTAGACAGAGGTAGGGACTCACTTTCTTATGGAAAAGATGACAGATCGTCTGAATCAGTGCATAGAGCGTGACAGAGAAAGCCATCAGATGGAGAACACCCCAGTCGATGAAGCAGTCATCCTCGATGAGATAGGAAATCAGAAAAGTGCCTAGGGAAATGATGCCAGCACAGCCGATGAGAAGAAGTGCTCTCTTCCAGTTGTTCTTCGAAAAGACACAGGAGATTCCGGCAACAAAGATGAAAAGTCCACCCACCAGTGGAACAATGAAGGTCTGGATGAGGGTGCTATTCCCACCCAGGATGCGATCGGAAAGAAAGAAGGTGAAGTCTCTGATATTGGGATATTTCAGGAACATTTCCTGAGTGTTCGAAAAGAGATAGACGATTTCATAAAACGACCAGCAGAAGTGATAGAGAACGACCAGAAAAATCGGAATGCCTCTCAGAAGGTCGATTTCTTCGATTCTCTCTTTTTTATCTAGATTTTTTGTCAGAATTTCTTTTCGGTTCATGTGGGATATTATACATTCTAAATCCTATATATAAAAGAAAAAAGAAAAGACAAATCAATGATACATGTAATCGCTTAGAAAAGTTGTTTCTTCTTGTTTCTGGAAGTGGAAATCAAAAAAAATACTGAAAGTTTTATTGTATTGACACCCGATTGACATTATAATTTTACAAGGTAGAAAAGGTGGGTCATGTTTTGAACAGATTATTTGATAAAGTGCCGGAGGATCTCTTCTCTCCGCTATCTCGAAAATACAAGTCGATTTATGCATTCTGTCTCGTTTCTCTCTATCATATGCTCCGTTTATACAAGACGGACATCAAGAAGAGTGACTATGTGTCGTTTCTAAGAAGCCAAGGAGAAGAAATTCTCTCTCTTTTCAGTGTGGAGACCGATCGCCTGGACGACAAGGACGAAGAAGAAATGGTCGATATGGAGAATGTCCTCAATTCCGAAGACAGTTCCTCTGTCTTATTTGCCAAGGTCAACTACATTGTCCGCAAATTATCCAAATGCGGATGGTATATCATCTCCAAGGATACCAAGACGAAAGTGGAATATCTCTTCATTCCAGCCTATTCCATCCAGTTTCTGAAGCTCCTCAATGATCTCACAAGCGATGCCGGAAGCTATCTTCCTTTGGTCCATCAGACCTATGCGGAACTCAAGATGGAAGATGAGAAGGAAGATGACTACATGTATCGCTCCCTTCTCAATGCCAAGAGCAATGCCGATGAACTCGAAATGAATGTCACCCTGCTCCGTCAGCAGATCTGTGTCTTTGGAAACCGACTGACGAATGTCCTCGATCCCAATGATGCCCTAAGACAGCATTTCGATGAATACCGTGTGGATGTCTCGGAAAAATACTATCATCCGATGAAGACATTCGATTCGCTTGGACTCTATGCCCAGCCGACCATTTCCATTCTGAAGAAATGGCTCAACAGCGAAAGAATCATCACTCTTCTGGTCAAGGAAGCGAAGACGGATAGCGTCAATGCCGGAAAAGAGATCTCCGAAGTGACCACGATGGTCATCAAGCTCATCTCTTCCATCATCGATGTCTTCTCCCGTCTCACGAGTGCCTTCAATGAGATCGACCAGGCCAATGCCAACTACACCGAGGCGGTCCAGAAGAAGGTCAACTATCTCTCGAGCACCGACAAGACCATCAAGGGAAAAATCGACCGCATCATTCTGTCCTTGGCCAATGAGATCAAGTCGAATCCTTCTCTCCGCTATGAAGAGATGCCGATATTAGAAAAAGCCACGAACTGTCTATCCTTCACCCGACAGGGCTATCTTGATTCCTTCTCGATGACGATGCCCTTCAAGAGAAAGGGAAACAGCTTCGATGAGGAACCGCTCAGCATGGATGATGATCTCTTCCCGGATGAAGTGGGCGACTATATGACGAACATCCTCGATGATGAGCTCAACCGCTTCTCCGATTCCGCTATCGTAGAATTCATGGACCGGAACATGGAAGGAAAAGAAGAGATGCTCACCACCGATATCAAGGTGGAAAACACCGACGAACTGGTTCTGACGATCTTGGGAACCCTGAAGGCGATGATGGGACTTGTTCCCTATAAGGCTGAGAAGGTTTCCGACCGTGTGGAATTCTCTGGCTACTATATGCCGTTATACAAATTCACGAAAGTGAAGACGAAAAGAGGGGGTAGATAAAAATGTTTCAGGAAGAATATGAAAAAATGAGCCGAGGAGACCGCAATCTCTTTTCGGAAACGCTCAACGATCTGCTCTATCAGTGCTTCATCGTCCGCAAGAGCTATGACCGAAAAAGCAAGATGTTCCGTGCCGACCCAGGCTATCTCTTCATCGAGCGGTATTATTCCGTCTTCGAGGAATATCTTTCCTATATGGATATGACTTTGTCGAAGAATGACGAAGATGGCATCATCTTTGTCACATCCGCTGTGGAAAGAAACCATTACCGCATGGATCCGACGACCACCCTGGTCGTCTTTGCCTTGCGCAGCTTCTATGAAGGCCAGGTCGAAAAGACACCCGAGCAGACGGAAGTCATGATGACCTCTGCCCAGATGATGGCTCTTGTCCAGGATTTGGGCTTATCCAATCTTTCCAAGCGTCTTTCCTTCTCCACCATCGCTTCGATCTTACGTACCCTGGATGGCTTCAACGTCGTCAACAGAATCAGCAACAACTATGGCGATCCGACCTATTCCTTCTATATCCTGCCGACGATCCGCTATGTCCTCTCCAGTGAGAAACTCAATTCCCTCTATACCTATCTCACTGCTCCAGAAGAGAATAATAGCGAACCTTCCCTTTTCGATCTGAATGAAGGAGGAAATGACTGATGAAAACAATACAGAGACTACGTCTCATCAACTGGCACTACTTCACCAATACCACGACGGATATCAAGAATATCACGTTCCTGACCGGTCCGAATGGCACAGGAAAATCGACCATCATCGATGCCCTTCAGATTCTGATTCTCGGTACCACGAGATCGGACAACTTCAATAAGGCCGCCAATGAAAAAGGAAGAAGCGGAAGAAATATCCTCTCCTACCTCCGCGGACAGACCGGTGTTCGGGATGATGGCTCCACGATCACACTGAGAAATGGAACTTTCACCTCCTATATCGCCATCGAAATCTATGATGATGTCGAAAAAAGAACCTTCACACTGGGCTGCTGCTTTGATGTGGAAGCATCTTCCGACAAGCCGGATAAGCACTACTTCTATCTGGATTCTCCCTTCCCGGAGAATGGCTTCTCCAACAGCGACACCGCCAAGGACAAGGACAAAGTCCGTCCGATGATGTACAAGGAACTTTCCGCCTTTGCCAGAGAGAACTACAAGGTGAACCATTTCCGCTTCTTCGATACCGATGCGGACTATCAGGCCTTCATCAAGGAGGCTTTCGGAAACCTTCCAGATAAATATTTCTCCCTCTTCAAGAAAGCCGTCTCCTTCGCTCCGATTTCCAACATCTCTTCCTTCATCACGGAATATATCTGCGATGCGGATCTGAATGTCGATATCTCCCCGATGGAAAAAACCATCACCCAGTACCAGCTTTTGGAAGCCCAGGCCAAGAATCTCAAGACCAAGGTGGAATGCTTGACGAAGATCTCCGAGACCTTCAAGGAACTCCGCTCCTTTGATCGAAAGATCGACATGCTCAATTATGTCAATGCCCGCGTCTCCTATGAGGAATCCAAGAAGAAGATCGATACCCTCAATGAAAGACTCAAGAAGGACAATGACAGACTCTCCCTCATCTCCGATGAAATCGGAAGACTCGATGGCCAATTGGAAGATCTGAACTCCGATTTGAACTCCTACAATGCCAAGAAGCTCCAGAGCGACAACTATTCCCTGACGGAGAAACTTTCCATGAAGAAGGAAGGCATCCTTCGTGAGATTTCCTCCATCCAGATGCAGGTAAACAATGTCGTCACCACCATCAGCCAGTACTGCAAGGCCTATGGGGAAGTCTGCAATGAATTCGCCCGCTACTATCAGGACTTCGATGCCAACCGTCTCTCCGATAAGATCAAGGAACCGTTTGATGAACTGGTCGAACTCTGTCGGGATGTCTATTCTGAATGCATGAATCTTCTTTCCGGCATCAATGAAAACGAACTCGATTTCGAAAGCGTGAAGATGTTCCGCAATGACATGGAACAGGTCAAGAACCAATCCATCGCCCTAAAGAGTCTTCTCAATGCGGAATTCTACAATACATCGAGAAAACTGCAGTCCCTGCAGTCGGACTTGGCGGCTGTCAGCCAGGGAAAGAAGCCGTTTGACAAGCTCGGCCCGGTCTATCTGACCATCAAGGAGAATCTCGAAAATTCCCTCAAGGCCAGACATTCCGATGCCTATGTGAATATCTATTGCGACCTTGTCGATGTCAACGACATGGAATGGACGATGGCTTTGGAAGCTGTCCTCTATTCCCAGAAATTCAATTTCTTTGTCAATCCGAGCTACTATGAGGAAGCAAACCGTCTTCTCAAGGAATTGGCCGAGACCTATCACTACTATCATGTCTCTCTCGTCGATACGGAAAGACTTCTCCAGAATGATATCCATGCCAATCCGGATTCCATCGCCAAGCTCATCGATACCAATGACAAGGGTGCGAGAGCCTATACCGACTACCTTTTGGGAAAGATCAAGAAGTGCACCACCTTCGATGAGGCAAGACGCTCCGGATCAGGTCTTCTTTCTGACTGCACCGGATACAGATCCTATGCCACATGGTACCTCAATAAGTCCAATGCCCGTGTCTTCTTCCTAGGAAGACAGGTCTCCAGCAATGCCAAGGCGGTCTCGAGTGCCGACTATCAGAGCGTGAATCAGCAGTATTCGCTTCTTTCCGAAGCCCTGAACAAGCTTGAGAACCTTCTCAACCTCAAGCTCATGTCGGACAATGAATGCCTTGCCTATGAGGAAGACATCAAGAGAAGCAAGGAAATCACCTCCCGTCAGGATCAGATTAATGAGATCGATGCCGAGATGAAGAAGATCGCCCATGGCGACTTGACCATGGTCGATGAGAAGATCTATGAGATCCAGAACACCATCCGCGAACTCAATGACAAGAGAAACAATCTTCTTACCGAAAGAGGTCAGATCCTAGCCGATACGAAGAGAATCAACATGGAAGATCTCCCTTCGGCCACGACGGTCATGAAAGACAATACGACTGCCTTATCCAAGTTCGATGAAAAGGTCGTCAATGAGGAATATGAGCCGTTCTTCAATAAACTGCTCGATGAACAAGGCCTCACCTTGGCCCAGATCCGTGTCGAAGCCTATCGTGAAAGCATCCAGGCCCAGAACAAGACGAACCGCGACCGCGGTGCCTTGATGAAGCTGAGAAGCGACTATTGCGCACAATATCATCTCAACTATGATGTCCAGAACGAGAAATCCAACGAGGAATTCGATAAGGAACTCGAGAATATCTCCAAGGTCATGCTTCCGGACTATGAGAAGAAAATCGCCAAGGCCCATGAGGATTCCATCCGTGAATTCAAGGATGACTTCATCTACAAGCTGAGAACCGCCATCGAGACGGTCTATTCCCAAATCGATGAACTCAATAAGGCATTGGAGGATTCCCACTTCGGAAGAGACTCCTATCAGTTCAAGGTTTCCCCGAATAAGGACTATATCCAGTACTACAACATGATCATGGATCCGCTTCTCTTGAAGGCTGGCGATGCCGAATCCCTCTTCATGGAAAAATACAAGACGACCATGAATGATCTTTTCGGTCTCATCTCCTCTTCGACGAGTGCCACCGGCGAACAGCAGGAACAGATCTTAAGGAACATCAAGACATTCACCACCTATACCACCTATATCATCTTCGACCTTCTTGTCACTCGTGGACAGGAACAGGGTGCCCCGACCATTTCCTTAGGCCGTTCCTTCACCTCCCAGTCGGGTGGTGAAACCCAGACCCCGTTCTATGTCTCCATCCTGGCTTCCTTTGCCCAGATGTGCCGTGTGAACAACGCCGCGGATAGCAATACCCTCCGCCTTGTCCTCTTCGATGAGGCTTTCTCGAAGATGGATGCCACCCGTATCATGAAGTCGACACAGCTTCTAAGACAATTCGGTCTTCAGTGCATCATGTCGACACCGAGTGAGAAACTCCGTGATCTTGTCTCCTGTGTGGATATCATCCTTGTCACCATCCACGAAGATAAGAGAAAACGCTCCTATATCGATATCTATCAGGAAAAGAAAAAGAGAGAAGGTCAAATAGAAGAACCTTCACCGAAAGAGGAAGAAGGAACCCAGATGCGGATTCCAGACGCCTC
>CAVCCX010000066.1:0-8396 GCA_963600815.1 Bacteroides uniformis
CAACAATACCATCGATATGGTTTTAACCATCAATGGCATTCCTGTCTTCGCTTTCGAATTAAAGAATCAGTTCAAAGGACAAGACTACAATTGCGCGATCAGACAATGGAAACAAGACCGTGATCCAAAAGAACCTATCTTCAAGTTCAATCAGAGATTCTTCACCTATTTTGCTGTGGATTTGACAGAAGTCTGGATGACAACCGAACTCAAGGGAGATGCTACTCACTTCATGCCTTTCAACCAAGGAAGCAATGGCGCTGGAAATCCTGGTGGAAAAGGAAACCCATCCAATCCCAACGGATATATGACTTCTTATCTTTGGGAGAAAGTCTTCACAAAAGACTCTATGTTGGATCTCATCAGAAGATTCATCACAATCACGGAAGAAACCAAAGAAGAAATCATCAATGGTGAATCCAAGAAGAAAGTAATTAAGAAACTGATCTTCCCAAGATATCACCAATATGATGTCGTCCATAAAGTCATCGATGATGTCAAAGAGAATGGTGCCGGACAGAATTATCTTATTGAGCATTCTGCAGGCTCTGGGAAATCCAATTCCATCGCATGGATTGCCTATCGTCTTGCTTCCGCTTTCGATAAGAATGACAATCCCATCTTCGATTCCGTCATCATTGTCACAAATAGAATCGTCTTGGATTCTCAATTGCAAGACACAATCAACAGCTTCGACCACAAAGCCGGTCTATTGGAATGTATCACATCGAAAAAAGGCAGCCGAGGATTGACCGATGCCATCAACGATAAGAAAAGAATCATCATATCCACGGTTCAGAAGTTCTTATTCGCCTATAAAGACTTCGATAAATTCTCTGGGAGAAACTTTGCCATCATCATCGATGAAGCCCATCAAGGACAAAGTGGAGAATCCGCAAGAACTTTAAGAAAATCATTAACGGATATTCCTGCCGAATTGAAGAAATACGCTGAAGAAATCGGAAAATCAATTGAGGAACTCGATGAAGATGATGATTTGCTCCAGGAAATCCTTTCTGAAGGACATCATGATAACCAGTCCTTCTTTGCTTTCACAGCTACTCCAATTTCCAAGACCTTGCAGACATTCGGAAGAATCGGAGAAGATGGAAAGCGTCATCCATTCCACGTCTATTCCATGAAACAGGCTATTGAGGAAGGATTCATCCTCGATGTCTTGAAAGACTACATGACCATTCAACAGGCCTTCAAACTTGTGAAGGATTCCGAGGATAACCCAGAACTCTTGGAGAACAATGCCAAGAGAGCCTTGTTTAAGTACTATAAATCCCATGAATACACGATTGAACAGAAAGTCGACATGATCATGGATAACTTCCTTCATAATGGAAGGAGAAAGATTGATGGGCATGGAAAAGCGATGGTTGTCTGCGATTCCAGACACAATGCCGTTAAATTCTATTTTGCCATCAAAGACTATATAAAGAACCATAAGGATGAATGTGTAGGCTGTGATGCCTTAGTCGCTTTCTCTGGAAGCGTCAAATTCGATGATAGTCCAGAAGAATTCGAAGAAGTGAAGATGAACAAGGATAAAGCAGGACACTACATCACTTCCGATGCAAAATTCAGAAAAGCATTCCATAGTGATGATTTCAATATCCTTGTCGTTGCCAACAAATATCAGACTGGATACGACGAACCGCTTCTTCATTCCATGTATGTCGATAAGAAACTCAAAGGTGTCAATGCCGTCCAGACTCTTTCCAGATTGAACCGCACCTGCAGAGGAAAGACGGATACTTTCGTCTTGGATTTCGCCAATACCGAAGAAGAAATCAAGAAATCCTTCGAACCTTTCTATACCGAGACAACGCTCAATGGAGATATGGATATCAACCGTGTCTATGATCTGAGAGCCAAAATTGATGAATATTCTTTATTCACCACCAATGAAGTCGATCATTTTATGAATCTCATGCAGAAAAACAGCGGGAAAAAGAGACAGGATCCAACCTTCATCGGACAGATCACAAGCATTCTGAAACCTGTCATCGATCGATATGTAGATATAGAGGAAGACAAGAGAAGATATATGGCAAGAGATACCATGATGAAGTTCACGCGCTGTTATTCCTTCGTCACTCAGCTCATCCGTATTGATGATAAGGAACTCTTCAAGGATTATCTTTTCGTTTCTCATTTGACTCATCTCTTACCGAAAGGAAAAGATGAAAGAATCGATATCTCCGATAAGATCAAACTCGAATACGCAAACCTCAAAGAAACCTTCCATGGTGCAATTGCATTAGAAGAAGGAAATGGAAATCTAGAACCGGCAAAACCTGCCGCTCCGATGGCCAAGGAAAAGAAAATCAGTACCCTTGATAAGATTGTCGACAAAGTGAATCAGCAATACGACGGAGACTTCAATCCTGCGGATAAAGTCGCCTTAGAAAGCGTCTATAAGATGCTCATGGATGATTCTGTGGTCAAGACAAGGCTGAAGGAATTTGCTAAGACCAATGATGCCAATATGTTCATCAAATCAATCTTCCCAGAGGAATTCAACCGAGTTTTAGCCGATTGCTATGAAAAGAATGCTGAAGCCTTCGAAAGACTTCTGAGCAATCAGCAGTTCCAGGGTTCTGTAATGAATATCATGGCTAAAGAACTCTTCAAAGCCTTGAACGATGATAAGAAGGATGAGAAATAATCGTGGAAGACGAGAAAAGAATCACAACCGCTCAGAGAAGATACTTTGCAGGCACCAACAATCGCTTAGGCAAGTATGGCTACATCGTTGTTTCCCCTCTTACGGAAGAACAGGATGCCATCGTCAGAAAGATAACACCGATACAGAGAAAGTGCATCATCCTTTACTATGTGAAAACGCATAATTTCGAACATATCAATGTCGCTTTCTTCGCCAAGAAATTAGGCTGTGAAGTCAGAACCATCCAATATGATCTTAGATACCTTCAGAAGCGTGAATACCTCATGAGGATTCCATCTGGCAATGAAGACAATGATGGAAGAGCCGAAAACATATTCATGTTCAAGAAAGACCTGGAAGTCCCTTTCTACAGATGCAAGCCGACTCTTCGAAAAGTCTATGGAAAAGCTAATTATCTTGGCCTAAGAGAATGGCATTGGGATGACTACAAGACCATCCCAGGCGTCTGTGATGAATACCATGACTATATGGATAAGGTAGAGAACTTCGAAGAACTCACCGAGAAGAAAAAGAAACAGAAGAAACTCATCGCAAAAGCCGAATACGACAACTTCGCCACTTTCGAAGCCGTCAAAAAAAGAGGAAAACGCTACGTAGTCAAGAAATAATCAAAAAAATTTTTAGCTCAATAGTCCCGTGTCTATGGGACTTTTTTGCTATCTCAAAAAAACTTTCTCATCAAACCCGGTGCAAATCCGTATCTATTTAGTGAAGGCACATGAAATGTTTTCGGTAGACATATTCACGTGTCAAAAAGGAGGTACAAAAGATTGCAATTTGACTACATTACGATCAACGGTCTAGACCAAGAGACGAGGGAGAGAATCAGAAAGGATATCGAATCGAGCGGATACAAAGGCTCGAAATCCAACTACGTCGTCTCCTTGATGAACGATGGCCTAGACAAAAGAGAGGCTCTAAGGGAAATCTCTTCCAAGGATGAAATCCAGACTGTGAAAAAGATGCTCGATGAGCAGAAAGAGACGCTGAAGGAAATCCTGAACAATCAATGCCGAAAGGAAATCGATGAGAGCATTTATCAAAAACTGCTCATAAGAATCTTCTGGATGGTCTCCCAATTATCCGAAGAGAAAGGAATCTACATCGAGGATATCCTGAAAGGAACCTTTGATGAACTTCCTGCCGATCTTCTCTTCAAGAAGGAAAGGATTAACCAAGCCTACGATGGAAGATAAGATGACACCCAATGTTCTCATCCGTGTTCACTACTATGAGAAGGGCAGCGAAGGAAGGGACTTCTACTCATCCATGAAGAAAGACGACTATGTCAACTACATCGACAAAGGCGTAAGACAGACTTCTTCCTACGCTGATTATGTCGATTATGCCGACAACAAAGAAAAATCGTCCGGGATCTTCGATGCCAATGGTCTTGTATCCGCCAAAGACAAGAAGATTCTAAGAGAAAAACTGAGAAAGACGGATTCCACCATCTGGGACTTCGTCATCAGCTTCAAGGAGGAATACGGAAAGCAGAACTGCAACAGCCCAGAAGACGCTCGAAAGCTGTTAACGAAGGTTCTACCTTCCTTCTTCAAATCCGTTGGATTGGACTCGAAGAAGACGACATGGTATGCCGGCCTTCATCAGAACACGGATAACCGCCATATCCATCTCTCCTTCTTCCAGGAAGAGCCGAACATGTATGACAGGAAGACCAAAGGAAGGAAATACAGAAGAGGAAAGCTTCCGCTCAATAAAGTAGACGATTTGAAGATAGCGATTGAGAAGAATTACCTCTCACCCATCCAAGGTGCGAAGAGAGTGCGAAACATCATCCTTGAGGAAACTCACAAGGTGGTCTCCAAGAGTTATGAGAAGAACAAGAATTCCATCGGAAAACTCTGCCAAAGCATCTACGACAGCCTTCCCGATGAAGATGATCTTCATTATGAATCCAAGAGCATCGACAAGATAAGGGATGACATCGACTCTCTCACTTCCATCATCATGGAGCATGAATACATCGCCAAGCCATATAGGAAACTGATGGAAGACGCGAGCAAAAGAGATAAGGAAATAACATCTATCTGCCAAAGCGACAACATCGACCCAGAACCCTATCTCTATGTTCCGAAATTCGAGAAGGATCTTAAAAGGAGAGTCGGCAATGCCATTCTCAAGGAACTCTCCAACAAGAAGAAAGAGGAAAGACAAAAGACTGCCCTTCTTCATCATCCAAAGGCAATCCAGAGATGCCATATGCAGTATCGGAAATCCCTCTTCGACCCGGCTCTCTATTTTGCCAAAAGAGCTTCCGATATCGCCTGGGAGGCCTATCTCGAATACCAGAGAAATCTCGATGCCATAGAGAAAGGAAGAGAGGAAATCGAGGCGGAAATGAACAGCTGAGGATAGATTCCGTCTAGGAATTTAGAGACAGGATAAGCGTTTGTTCTAAAAGTTAGAACCAACGTTTTCTTCATGGGATACCCATGGAAAGAAGACACAAAGAAAAACAAGGAGGAAAAGACAAAAAATGAACGACTACGAAAGACTATTGGACTGCTTCAAGCCAGGAAAAAAGAACGATTTCATCGAGGGTGATAAGATGCCCGACTATGAGAATGAGCTAGGCCAACTTGGCTATCTGATGCTTGAAGCCGTCAGCAGGGAAATCTTCGCTTTGGAAAGATATCTCGATGATGAGGAGAAGGATTCCGTCGAGGTCTTCTTCGACCTCTATGAGCAGTGGACCGAAGAGAAAAGAAGACATGAGACAGTGAACAGACTTCTCTCCGCCATCGGAGAAGACGAAAAGGAAGAACCGATTCAGAACAAGCTCGTCGATGCCCTCATGAGCTATTTCGACGGGGAAAGATACTATGACGGGCTTTCCTATTTCAGAGGGCTCAGGGATGACAAAGTCACTCCAAAGTGGAGAAAGGAAAGACTCGAAGAATACGAAAACAACAAGGAGGAATGCTAATCGATGGGTGATACCAAAAAGAGAAAAAGAAACGCAAACACAAACAGAGACGACTATATGAACTACCTTCGTTCAATTGAGCTTCTTGCCAAGATGAAGAACAGCGGTGCGATCAACCAAGGCGAATACAACTACCTCAAAGGCTGCTTCATGAGAGACTACCAGGTCTCCAGCGACTTCATGCTCGGAAGAAAGATCGACGACCCTGACAACGTCATGTAAGGAGGATGGATGGAATACACACCAGAATTGAAAATCATCAAGGCTTCCAAAAAAGCCATCACAAACAACAAGAACCCCGGACACAAACTGAGAGTCTGCGCTTATTGCCGTGTCTCGACCACAAGCGATGAGCAGAAGGATTCCTTTAACTCCCAAGTCAGTTACTACCAGAATCTCATCGCCAGCGACCCGAACTTTGAGAATGCCGGCATCTATGCCGATGAGGGCATATCCGGCGTCAATGCCGACAAAAGACCCGATTTCCAAAGGATGATATCCGATTGCATGGCCGGGAAAATCGATGTCATCTTGGTCAAATCGATTTCAAGATTCGCAAGAAACACACTCGATACTCTCAACTACATCCGAATCCTCAAAGACAAGAAAGTCTCCGTCCGCTTCGAGGAAGAGCATATCGACACCATGACTAGCGAAGGAGAGCTTCTTCTCACAGTCTTATCATCCGTTGCCCAGCAAGAAGTCCAGAACACCTCTGAGCATGTCAAAAAAGGCCTCAAGATGAAGATGACCAAGGGCGAGCTTGTCGGCTTCGCCGGATGCCTAGGCTATGACACCTCCGATAAGACAGGGGAACTCATAATCAATGAAGCGGAAGCTGAAATTGTCCGCTACATCTTTTCTCGCTATAACCAGGGAGCCGGAGCGACCATTATCGCAAGAGAACTCCAAGAACGTTCCTGGAAGACAAAATACGGTTCGGTCAAATGGAGCGATTCAACCATCATCGGCATCATCAAGAACGAGAAATACAAAGGCGACCTTCTCCAAGGAAAGACGTTCACTGTCGATCCCATCTCCAAAAGAAGGCTTGTCAACCAAGGCGAATCCGATAAGTTCTATATCACCAACCACCATGAGCCGATCGTCAGCAAGGAGGTCTGGGAGACGGCCAACAAGATTCTCAAAGTGAAATCCGCTACAAGGAAGATGAACCCGGATGGGACAAGGATGAAATTCACTCGCCAATACGATTTTTCCTCCCTATGCGAATGCGGGTTCTGTGGAAGGACATTGACCAGAAGAGTTTGGCGTGGCGGAAAGAGCTACGAGAAGAGAAACTGGCAATGCATGTCCTATTCCAAGAAAGGAAAGAACACCTGCAGGCAATCGAAAGGCATCGATGAGGAGGTCTTGAAATCCGCTTTCGTCGAAGCCTATAACCATCTGATCGACAATGACGGGAACTTTCTAAATGACTTCATCGATAGAACGGCAGATTACATGAAAAGCAGCAATGTGAGAGGCCTTCTAGAGCAATGCGAGGAAAAGATAGCAGCCAATCAAAGCAAGTTGGATAAGCTCACATTAGCATTTGTCGATGGCTCCTTATCTCAGGATGTCTATGATTCGAAACTGAAATCCCTGAATGTCGAAAAAGAAAGACTTCAGAAGGAAAAGGAAGGCCTAGACCTCCAATCCCTTTCCGAAGCCGATGCCTTAGCCAAACTCAACGAATTCAGGAAAGCTGCCATCGACAGTGGTGGCAAGAAGCTGGAATCTTTCTCTCGTGACGTCTTCGATACCGCTATCGATAAGATCATCGTTGGAGGTTATGATGAAAACAAGAAGCCAGACCCATTCATGCTGACGTTTGTCTTCAAGAAGGAATTCGGATCAGCATCCAATCCAATCGAAAACAAGGACTATTCCGTCATCTCAGAGTTCAGCCATTACTGGGTTCACGTCACCTTCGAGCCGACGAATATGAATGAAAGACAGAAAAACATCCAGAACTACATCAAAGTCAGGATAGCGATAAGCAAATAGTCTACGAGTATTGCCGAACTATTTTGCGTCAGTTAGATATGAATAAAACAAATATCGAATTACAGAGATTTCAACAGCTTTTTCATGACTTCTCTTTGCAATAAACAAACCTGTTGCCACTCCTACGCACAAGGCGAATGCGAGTGTTAAGCAATCGCTAATGATTAAACTTCTCGATACATTTACATTGTTCATCAAATCCAAAATAAAGGTAACTAACGACACAGCTAAGGTGGCTAGAAACAAAATGATTTCTACTGCCAAATTTTCAGAGAGTGGACTAAATATCTTTGATTGTTTGGATGATAGTTCATAAAAACACATTCGGGGATTATCACTGCTTTGAATGGTTTCAAGATAATTGCCAGATTTATCAGTTTCCACGAATGATTCTTTCATGAATGCAAGATATTTATCTTTGAATTTTGCGGTATCGTTAACAATCTCTGAAGCCTTCAGATCTAAAGATATTGAAGACATATTTTGCAGTAAACCATCTCTTTTTGCTAATCTTTGAAATCGTATTTTCCATATTAGAACTGCCAACGATGGGCAAATGGTCATTTCACATGTCAGCAAGATATACCATGTGGGATTAATCGCAGAAAAATCAATTTGTATTGCGGTTGAAATGAATGAAGAGACTAATGAAATCACAACTATGAAGATAATGCTTTTAATCATCAGCAGTCGCTTCTTTCTATTGATTTTCTCAATCGCAAAAGAGTCATATTGTTC
>CAVCCX010000067.1:0-7856 GCA_963600815.1 Bacteroides uniformis
AGTGAATGAACATAGTGACATCCGGCTTTACGGCATCCCGTACCATATTGGAGATTTGCAAAGCACATTCATCCGCATTCTCAACCCCCAGTACTGTACCATCATCCGCAACGCCAACATAGACCGTTCCGCCGTCACAGTTTGCAAAAGCAATAATCTCCTTTTTGATGTCATCCATTACGATTGACTTTAACTCAACTGTTTCCGTTTCCTGAAATTTCATTCTGCTCACCTCTTAGTTTTATTCTGTTCATATTCTAACCATTCTAACCACAGCTATCAATCGTTTTGATTAGAATAATGAGGAGTAAAAGGAGCATCAAAGTGCCAAGTGCCACTAGTTTTATATATTTTCCGCAAGTGTTAAATCTAGACCATCATAAAAAGGCTATTACATATGATATCTTATATCTTAAATGCGAAAGAACTAGAAAATCATATGTTATAATCTTAATTGCAGTTTTATTATCCACTTCTAAGAGAGTAATCACCGAAGAAATAATAGGCCTTATATAGTTTTTAATTTCCTTTGATATATTTGAAGTTATATCTTTACCTATTGCTTGTCTAAAGATAGATCCATCATTCTTTACAGCGAAATATAAGACACCATGCCCATGCTTATTGAGCATCGATATTAAAGACATTACACCCACTTTTAACTAAGCGGTCGTTTTCTTATATTCTAACTGTTCATTTTCTCCGCTTCCCATAATATACGCCTCTATCGTAGATACTTGTCAATTTAACATAACATTTATCAATACATCTAAGAATTGATAAAAATGTAAATGATCTATAATTTGACTGTTTTTACCCTCTAAATGGCTTAATTTTGGCTTGAGAATATGTAACTACTCATCCCATATAGTAATATACGGATACTGGAACAGCTCTTAAAACCTTCTTTTGAAGGTAACCTTCATCATCCTTCATAAACACTATATGCTTAAAGAAATGGCTAAATTCTAGTATTTTTACAAGTTTTGACCCATCTTTTGCTCTAACAACACAATAGTCTCCACATGCATGGAATTCGGAAACATATCCACCGGCTGAACCTTCTTGATCTGATAGGTATCCTTGAAGAGATCGAGGTCCCTCGCCAGGGTGGCTGGATCACAGGAGACATAGACGACTCTTTCCGGTTTCATCTTCTTGACAGCGGAAATGAATTCTTTTGTCGATCCTTTTCTTGGCGGATCCATGATGACAACGGAGAAATGCTCCTTTGTCTCGAGAATGTATTTTGTGGCATCGCCTTTGATGAAATGGGCATTCGTGATATTGTTGATCTTGCAGTTGAGGATGGCATCATGGACAGCATCGGCGACGATTTCGACGCCGGTGACGGATTTGACCTTGTCCGCACAGCATAATCCGATCGTTCCTGTTCCGCAATAGGCATCCAAAAGAGTGTCTTCCTTGTTCAGGCTAGCAAATTCGATGGCTTTTCCATAGAGTGTCTCAATCTGAGAGGAATTGACCTGATAGAAGGATTGGGTGGAGATGAGGAATTTCTTATCGAAGATCTTATCCTGAATCTTCGTGTGTCCATAGACTGGAACATCCTTTTCACCGAGAATGACGTTGGTTTTTCTCGTGTTGATATTCAGAACGACACCGACAACCTCAGGAATCTTCTTCATGAGTTTCCTGGAGAATTCCTTGATTCCCTTGATGTCGCTTCTGGTGACGATGAGGGTGACAAGGGCTTGGGACTGCTCGCTGTTGGTCTTGATGAGAAGATGACGGATGAGACCGAACTGGGCATCCTCGTGGTAGGGCGTGTAATGGTATTTTTCGAATAGGAAGACCAATTCCTTGGAAATCCGATTGGAAAGAGGCGATTCCATCAGACAGTCCTCAACGCCGATGAGGTTGTGGGTGCCTTCCTGATAGAATCCGGCTTTGATGCATTTCTTCTTGTTGTCGAAGCGGACCGGCTTCTGAACCTTGTTTCTGAAGCGGGTGGGATTATCTAGCCCGATGCAGGGAAGAACCGGAAAATCGACGTGGGCGAATTTATGGAGGAGTTCCTTGACCTTCTTTGTCTTGTATTCGAGTTGTTTTGCATAGGAAAGATGCATCAGCTGGCATCCTCCGCAATTCGGATAGTATTTGCATTCCGGATGGACGCGGTCTAATGAATCGGTATATCGTTTGTCGACTTTGGCTTTGCTTAATTTTCCATAGCGGAAATCTGTTTCGATATCCGCTTCCTCCCCTGGAAGAAGATTGTCGACGAAACAGGTGGTATTGTCGATGCGGACGATTCCCTTTCCGAAATCATCCAGATCGATGCATTTGGTTTTGGTGATTCTGCGGCTCATTTTTCTATGTCCCTATCTTTCGAGGAAGATGCATCTTCCTCGAGGAAGTCATCTTCCGAATATATTTTTCGGCTGATCAGGGAAATATCGCTGATCGCCTGCTTGACGAGTTCGTCGGTTTCTGGATTGACTTTGAAGAAGTTGATCATGTAGTCATGGTACATCCAGAAGATTCTTTCACAGCTCTGATAGATCATATGGAAGGCGATATCCTTGCAGGATTCATCATTCGCATAGAAGAAGACAGCGGAAGAATGCGTGATCTCGCTGGAAAGCTCATAGATCTTGGCATATTCCGTGTGCTTGGAGACTCTTTCGACACCATCACGGAAATTGAGCTTGGCGGTCTTGTCTTCATCATTCCAGTCCGGATGATCATAGAGCCATCCATATTCGATGAATTTCTTCATGTCCTTGCTCTTGAGTCCATGCATCTTCATTTCGCTTTTGATGACCTCGAAGGCGGAATCGAGCTGTTCGGTCGTATAGATTCCCAAGGGGTTGCGGAAATAGTTGTTGTAGGCGATATGGTTGATGTAGCTTTTTCTTGTCTTATCTCCGCCGGAGATGAGAAGCTGGATGATGCATTCGGATTCATGGATGGTTCTCCAGGAGACGAAGGCGTCTGGATAAAGGCCGAGTTCGAGCATCTTGGCCACGCCGATGATCTTTCGGAAGAGTGTCTCGAAAAGGTCGTTCATCAAGGAGTAGGAAGGATCGAACCTTGTCATCGGACGGTTGATTTTCTCGAAGATGATGCTGGTGGTATAGAGAGTGGAGACAAGCGGATCATAGTAGGGATAGGAGATGGTGTCATCATCTCTTTTCTGTTCCTCCTCTTCCCGGTGGGTGAGATATTTTCTCGCTGCCTTCTTTCCCATTTCCTCATAGTCGATATTCGTCGAATTCTCGCTTTCGTATTTCTTGTGGAATTCCCATTCACCGATGCAGTAGTCCACAAGCTGGCTTAGGGCATATTCCTTCTGGGCAGAATCGAGATTCTGTTCGCTTTCGACATTCTTGGTGATTTCCAAAGCATGGCGATAGATTTTTTCGATATCGAATTCATCCACATCGGCATTCCTTTTGGCAATCTGGGTGTCAAAGATGATGCCGACATCATTGTCTTTGTCAAAATTCATGCTGTGTGAGCTCCTTTCCGATACGATGGCCTTCGACCATGCAAGTTCCTATATTATATCCTCCACAGATCAGATTCACATCCAACATTTCGCCGATGGCGTAGATATGCGGATATTTCTTCAGGGAGAGTGTTTCCTTATTGATTTCGTCAAGACGGATTCCGCCATAGCTGGCTTGGGATTCCTTGAAGGGATAAAGAGAAAGGAAGGTAAAGGAAAGAGGCTTTTCTTTTTCGATACCCTTCTCTTTCAGATACTTTTTCAGGAATTCAGGATAGCAGGATAGGGAAATCTTATTTCCATCCAGTAGAGAGGCGTAGTCGAATGAGTAAGAGAAAGAAGCCTTGGGATTTCTTCTTTTTTCATCGAGAAGATATTTTGTGCTGTCAAAGACACATATCCCGGAGATTCCGTCTTCCTTGAAGAGAATCTCTCCTTCCTCCTCATAGAGAACTGTCTGATCTGAAAGAAGAGAGAGTCTTCCTTTCAGCCTCTGTTTCTGAAGATAGGAAGGAATTCTTTCTTTTGTCCTGACAGGACAAAGCATGCTCTGATAAGGAAAGTAGGAGACATGGAGAGAATCGAGAAGGTCATAGGAATACTCCTCCCTGTCGAAGCTTCTTCCGCCGATGGCGATGACAAGATCTGAATAGAAGATTTCCTCTTCCTTGGAGTCTTTCAATAAAGTGATGGAATTCCTTTCAGGATGGACCTGGAGTGCTTTCCCATAGAGAACTTCGACCTTCTTTATTTTCTCCATCAGAAAGGAATGAAGGCATTCGCTTTTCCTGAAATAGGGATAGTAGAGTTTTCCTTCCTTTGTATAGGCAAAGCCTTGGCTCTCAAGGTAAGAGAAAAGTTCTTTTGCGTAATCATGCTTTTCATTCCGATAGAGGAACTGTAGGTCTTTTTCGAAGGATGTGGAAAAAAGATCCTCATTGAAAAAATTGGCCCTGCCATTTCCGCTGACAAGGATTCTTTTGGAAAGAACATTTGTCTTGCTTGGCTTTTCGATCAGAGTCACTTTTCTTCCTTGGCTGGCCAGGATGGAACAGAGAAGTCCCGCTGGTCCGCTACCGATGATGAGAACATCCTTCTTCTTTTGATTCATCTGTAAAATTATAAGAAAAAATGCTCCCTATTTGTAGGGAGCAAACGTGTTTTTTACTTCTTGAGACCTAATTTTGCAACCAAGGCATTGTATTTTTCGACATCAGTGTTCTTCAGATAGTTGAGAAGATTCTTTCTTCTGGCAATCTTGATGTCCATACCGCGCTTGGAGGAATAGTCATGCTTGTTGAGAGTCATGTGGACAGTCAGCTTCTTGATCTGTTCGGTGAGGATGGAAACCTGAACTTCGACAGAACCGGTGTCCTTCTCATCTCTTCTGCTGCCTTCGATAACTTTCTGCTTTTCTTCTTTTGTAAGAGCCATTGTTTTTTACCTCTATATCTCTTTCTGTCATAATCCCAGCCTTGGGTGAAAGCGAGGTGCGTGCCCAAAACCAGAAAGACAACTAAAATATTATAAGGCCTGATGGCATAAAAGCAAGGAAATTTTGCTCGAAAGGAAAAAATAGGTGGAGAATCTATGAAAAAGTATGGGATTTTTGCGCTTCATGGAAGAACAGAGACACTCTTCTGTTGCTTTTCTTTCTCACCTCACAATCCAATAGCCGAATCTCTTGGATCCAGAACGTTCGATCAGACCTGATTCCTGTAATCTCACCATGCCCTTTTTGATCGATGAAAGGCTAAGATTTGTCTCTTTTGCGAGTTGGTCGCCTGTGAGATGCGGATTTTTCTTCAATGCTTCCAGTATAGCCTTTTGACTATCATTTAAGAGAAGAGATTCATTTTGTCTTTCAGCCACAAGCGCCCATGCCGGCTTGAATGCGAATGGAATGGTCACTGTCAGATAGTTGCTGGAGATCTTGAAGGCTTCTTTTCCATATTTACTTAGTATGGTCGGGATCCCATGTCCTGTCTGTTCTGCGTATTCAGCTGAATTGAAGATGGACCACAGAGCCTTGTTGATCGGATGAGATCTTCCTTAAATCAGTCCAAAGTACAATTCAAAGTGTAATCCAAAGTATATTCTAAAGTGTAATCTAAAGTGCACTCAATGGTTCAAAATATTACTAATTGAATAAACTTTATCACAAATGTATGTCGGTTAACTGAGTTCGGTTAATTTCACTTCACATTTTCTTTTGAATATGCGATAATAGGTTAACCAGAGATGGTTAATGGAAAAACAGGAGATTCAAAAATGGCTAAGAAGTTCAGTATTCTGATCAAGGAAATCAGATCATCACATGGTGAAATCATGTCTGACATGGCAAAGTGGCTAGGTGTATCACTTCCTTTTGTCTCCGCTGTGGAAAATGGAAAGAAGAAGATTCCGGATGACTGGTTTGAAAAGATTTCATCACACTATTCTCTTTCAGAAGAGGAAAAGAAGGAACTCGAAGAATCGATTCAGGATGCGATGCAACAGATCAAGATCAACTTGACTCTGGCTGGGGAACCGAAAAGGAGAATGGCACTTCAGTTCCAGAGATCCTTCGAGAACATCGATGATGAGAAGGCAGATATGATTTATCAGATTCTAGGAGGAAAAGAATGATGGATTATCAGACAAGGCCAATCACGCGTGAAGAAATCAGAAAATACGCACAAATCTTTCGGAAGTTCTTCGAATATGACGAGATTTCATCTTTTGATCCCATTCGTGAACTTGACCGTATTCATTCTGTCATGAATGATGTGAGCTATGAAGTTGTCGCTGACGATGAACTTCCCAAGAATGTTCCCGCGGTCTGCGAACTGGATGTGGATGGACGATTTGTCATCAAAATAAAGGAGACGGTTTATTTGGGAGCGGTCGCAGGAATCGGGGGCTATCGGATGGATATCACCCATGAAATTGCTCATGCATTTCTCTATAAGCTCGGATATCGACCAATCATGAATCGTAGCTTCAGAAACAATACGATTCCAGCCTATAAGAGTTCGGAATGGCAGGCAAAGGCTCTCGCAGGGGAAATCATGATTCCTTTTGAGGCTTCAAAGGGAATGGATGAAAAAGAGATAATGGACACGTTTCATGTCTCTTTCGCTGCCGCATCCTATCGAAAAAAGATGAAGGATTAGAGAATTTCTGTGAAAAAAGAAAGGAGTCATTTTATGCGGAAAGATACGAATTACGAGAATTTTCTTGTCACCCGGCCTCTTTGGGCATTCTTTGGCAAGGACAAATATGGGATTCCAAAGATGTGGAAAACCAAATTGACCATGGAGAAGGCTGCCTATTCGGATCTTCTCAATATGCGAAATCTATCGACGAAGGTGAACATAGAGAATCGCATCATCGAGAATTTCGCTTATGATTCCCAATTGGAGACTTTGTGGAAGAATCCGTTTTCGAAACTGAAAAGATTGCGAAAGGCGTTGGCTGTCATGACGCCAGATTTCTCAATCACGCCCTCCATGCAAGAGGCACAGGTGATCAACAATACCTTCAGGAACAGATGGATGGGATGTTTCTATCAGCAGGAATCCATCGATGTGATTCCCTGTGTTTCTTGGGCGGAGGACTGGACATTCGATATCTGTGTCCAGGGAATCGAAAAGAAAAGTCCGATTGCTGTTTCGACATTGGGGGTGAAGGATATCAGGATGTTCTTGGACGGGTATCACTATTTCCTGGAGAAAATCCAACCAGACTATATTCTCTGCTATGGAAAGAGGATAAAAGGCATGACTGGGAACATCATCTCCTTTTCATATGAGGATGCTTTTATGCCGAATCGTTACGGCCAACAGCTTCGTCTATTTGAGGTTTCTCGATTATCTGTCATAAAAAAGGAGGATGAATAGATGGGAGGAAGAGGGTTCAGGAATGATGTGAAAGGCTATCTTTCATCCGACCGGAGGACGGAAGAATATATTGCTGTCTACAAAGATGAGAAAATGGATATTCTTCTTGATATCCATTCCCCAAAGGCACCATCAATGCCAATCTTTTCGAATACGGCCGGAAAGATCTATGTCCTCATCGGGAAGAAGGGAGATCTGAAGTCGATTGGATTCTACGATGAGAGGCATATGCTGACAAAGACGATTCACCTAGATCACATAGATCATCGCATGAAACCTCACGTCCACATGGGAGATAATTATCACCATGAAAGCGGGAATGGGCGACAGTTGACTTCGGATGAGATGGAGGTTGTCCGAAAGGCGGCGAGAATCTACGAGGAATGGAGGAAAAAAGAAAATGCTCAGCGATGATTTTGCCTATGTATGGGAAAAGGAAAGAAAGTGGGAAGACTGGTACTATGAAGAAATCGTCAACAATGAGATGTACAAGACTTTGG
>CAVCCX010000068.1:0-7742 GCA_963600815.1 Bacteroides uniformis
CTTCTTCCTCTTTCTTTTTCTTTCTTTCACGAAGAAGAAAGCGGATGAGGATGATCGATAGAGAAAGAACAGCAATGCCAACACCGACGATGAGACCAATCACACGATGGTCAGTGAAATCGATTAGGAACATAGTGTACCATCCTTCAGATGATAGATCTTCTCACAGATGGACAAGCCGGATTTCTTATGGGAAATAAGAATGATGGCTTTGTCCTTTTCTTTTTTCAGCGTATTGAGAATCAAGGCTTCATTATAGCCATCGACATTGCTTGTCGCTTCATCCAGAAGCAGTAAAGGAGTATCGGCTAAAAAGACTCTGGCAAGCCCGAGACGCTGTTTTTCTCCGCTGGAGAAATTGTCTCCCAAGTCACTTACCTGGGTTTTTATTCCATCCTTCAAGGACATGACCTTGTCATAGATGCAGGCTTTTTTCAGAGCCTGTTCCATCTCTTCCTTGCTGGCATCTTTCTTTGCAATCTTTAGGTTATATTCGATGGTGTTCTTGAAGAGATAGGTGGTTTGGCTGAAGAGGGTGATATTCTTGCTGATGGCTTCTCTAGAATAGCTAGAGAGGGCTTTTCCATTGATGAGAATCTTTCCTTTGGTGGGTTCCTCAAAATGGAGAAGCAATTTGAACAAGGTTGATTTTCCAGATCCGCTTTTTCCCTCGATGCCGATGATTTCGCCTTTTTTCAGATCGAGTTGGATATCATGGAGGATTTCCTTTTCATCATAGCCGAAAGAGACATGATCGATTTTCATCTCTTCGAATTGGAAATTCTCCTTTCCTTCCCTGACTTTTCCCTCGTCATAGATGATGGGAAGGATTCTTTTTGCTGAGGCAAAGGACATTGTGAGATTGCTTGGAAGATTGGCTAATGCCAAGACAGGACCAAAGGAGGAAGCAAGCATCATATAGGCAAGAATGAGACGATAGGATTCGATGAGGTTGTTCTTCAAGAGAATCGAACCGATGAAGATGATGGCGATATCGCCAAGAAGAACGATGACATTGCCCATTCCCGTGAAGGCCAAGGAACGGTTATTGAGTTTCCTGTTGAGGAGAGAGAGTTTCTTCGAAATTTGATTGAGTGTCTCTTTTTCCTCATTTTCCTTTTCCTGATAGAGAATTTCCTTCATTCCATAGCAGGAATTGAGGTATTCATTCTCACTTTCGGAAAGAAGCTTTCGATATTCCATTCCGAGGTTTCGATTGGAGAGATAGAAGAAAACCGGGACAAGAAGACCAAGAAGGAGATAGAAGAACAAAGCCGTCAATGTGAAATAGATGCTGATCAGGATGCCAAAGAGGACTAAGACGACCGCTTCTGTCAGAATGGCGATGAAGAATGGCGTGATCGTATGGGCGTAGAAGACCTCCAGGCTTTCCGTATCGGATTGGAGAATGGAAAGAAGTTCCCCTTTGTTTCTTTCGTCAAGAACCTTGTCGCCCTGTTTTCTTAGGGAGGCAAACATGCGGTTTCTCACTAAGGCAAGAAGTGTGAAGGCCATATAGTGGTTGAGATATTGTTCGCCATAGCGAAGGAAGCCTCTTAGGAATCCCGAGATGACAAGAAAAGTGAGGATCAAGGGGAAGGAAAGAGAGATCTCGACATTTAGAATCTTGAGAATGCCAAGTCCGGCAAAAAAGAGGATTCCCATGGCCGAAAGATAACCGAGCGTTCCAAGAAGGACGGCCAAGACGAGCAGGTATCTTTTTCCCTTGATCAGGGATAGCATGCCCTTCAAGAGAGAGAAGAAAGAATTCTTTTTCATAATATTTCCTCCCATTTCTGTTCCTGTCTCACACGAAGGGAGAATTCATTCTCTTCCTTGATGAGCATAGAAGGATTTCCTTCGAGGATGATTTTCTTGTTTTCGAAGAGATAGAGCTGATCGGCAAGAAGAGCATTGCTCAGTCGATGGGAGATGAACAAGACGATATGATCCTTGCTTAGCTGCTTGATGGAAGAAAGGATGATGGCTTCGCTTTCCTTATCGATGTTGCTTGTCGTCTCATCGAAGATGCAGAAGTCTTTGTCCGTGGATAGATAGTAGGCCAAAACAAGACGCTGCTTTTCTCCGCCGGACAAATCGCTTCCGCCCTCTTTTGGAAGGTAGGATAATCCACCGGCATCGAGGATTCTTTCCTTCAGGTCGACTTTTTCCAGAAGGGAATACATCTCTTCTTCCGTGATATCCTTATTGTAGAACCGGAATCCATCACGGATGGATTTATGAAGAAGGTAGGAATCATTCGAGATATAGGAAACATGTCTTCTGTAGTCGTCAAAGGATAAATCTTTAAGTTCCGTAGAATCAATCTTGATCGATCCTTCATAGGAGTCGATCTGCTTCGAGAGAATCCTGGCCAGGGTGCTTTTTCCACACCCGGAATCACCTAGGATGGAATAGAATCCTTTCTTGAATTCCATGTTGATATCCGCTAGGACTTTTTCATTTCCATCTGGATATGCAAAAGAAACATCTTTCAGCACGATAGAGGAAATAGAAGAAGTCTTTTCCTTTCCGTCTTTCTTATTTTCTTCCTTTAGGAGAGAAAGAACCTTTTTTCCGGCGGTCGCACCGTTCATGGCGACATGGAAGGCAGAACCCAAACTTCGCATCGGAAGGAAGAATTCCGAACCGACCAGAATGAGGAAGAGGGCAATCTGATAGGTGATGGCAGCAGCGTTGAATTCCAGAAGGGTCAGAAGGATACCGATAGCAGCACCTCCATAGGCGACAAGATCCATGATGGTTGTCGAGAAGAGCTGCATGACAAGGACCTTCATGGTGATTCTTCTGAATTCCTCATTGTTCTTCTTCATCTCCTCTTCCATATCCTTGTCATAGTGGAAGATGAGAAGTTCCTTCATGCCGGAGACGGAATCAAGATAGGCTCCGCCTAAGGAGAGATAGCGATTCCAGTAGGTGGCAAAGATCTTCTTTGCCCATTTGGAGACCATGATGATGGAAACAGGAATCAGTGGGACACAGACAAGATAGACGATGGCGACCTTCCAGGAGAAGAAGCAGAAGAGGACAAAAAGGCAGATGGGTGCCAGCATGCTATAGAAGAAGGAAGGAAGATAGGATGTGTAATAGAGACGCAGCTGTTCGATTCCTTCGCTCGAGAGCTGGGAAATCTCCTGGACCTTGAGGTGGCTGTTTCCTCTCAAGGCCACATTCTTGTCATAGATATCGTTTCTGATTTTATCGGCGACATAATTGGAGAGTCTTTCGGCCATCTTTCCTTTCACGATATAGAAGAAGACAAAAAGGATGGCACATAAAAGAGCAAAAAGAAGGAAGAGAATTCCATTGCCTTTCTTTTCGATGAAGGCTTCCACGCTCTTGGAAAGAAGAAACGTGGCTGAAATGGAACTTGCCAGGCCAAAGAAGCCAAGCAAAGTGATCAGGAAGAGATAATATCTTTTTCCTTTTATATAGTTCAGTAGATCTTTGTCAATCATGGATGGCCTCACTTTCTAGGGCACGTCTTTTGTCTTCTTCCTTGATCTGGAGATATTCCTTGTGGCTGATCGGAGTGATACGGAAGACAAAATAGGCATATTTGCAGAAAATCAGAACGTCGAAGACAATGCTCATCGCCAATTTGTCTGTAAACCACATGGTGCATAAAAGCATCGTGGTTACCAGCGAGAGAAGAATCATCTCGCCATAGACGGTCATGACCCTGTGGTTGGCGAAATTTCCCATATGGTTCTTATAGAGCTTGGAATTGAGAAACCAGTCGGAGAATTTCTCGCTTCCCTTGCAGAAGCAGAAGGCGGTGAGAAGATAGAAGGGAACAGTTGGAAGAATTGGGAGGATGATGCCTGCTGTCCCGAGTCCCAGCGAGATGAATCCGACAATCAGGAAGAGGATGCGGACAATCTTATGTCTGGAGATTTTCGATTTATTTTTTGGTTCCATTTTTCTTCGCGAGCCTCTTTTTTTCTTTTTTGGTTTCGATGACATGTCTCATGGCCAGTATCGGATGGTGGAAAAGCATCCTTGGACCGGAGAAGCGCATGACTTCACGGATTCTTTCTCTGTGTTCCTTGTTGTAGCAATGGATGGTGCAGTTCGAGCAGAAGGGCTTCTTGTCTCCCCAGGGGCATAAGGAGAGGCGGTAATGGCAGTATTCGCTCAGTTCCTTGCACTCATCACATTCTTCATTCTTCTTTGTCTTATGTTTCTTATGGCAATATAAAGCAATCATTTCATCCACGATATAGATTTCGGATGAATATTTCTCATCGGTCATTTTCGGATTTTTCGATTTCATGTTAGCCTCCACTAATCTTTATAACTATACCATTTTCTTTCTCTCAAGAAAAAGAAAAATGCATAATTTTTCTTAAAATGACATAAATGGAAGAAATCCGGGAAAAATTGCAATTGCAATCGGGCATCATTGCGTTTATCATAACCTCTCAAAGAGGATATATCATGAAAAAATCAAAATTCTTTGTGTTGCCCTTGGCGGCTCTCTCCCTGATGGCCTGTACAGGACATAACACGTCGTCTTCTCCGATTTCGTCGACGTCTTCTTCGAGTGCAAAGACAACTGAGTCGAGCACGATGAAGACAAGTTCTTCTTCTACTTCTAAGCCGAGTTCTTCTCCGATTTCGTCTTCTTCAGAATCTTCGACTTCTTCGTCGAGCGTGGATTACACGGCTGGATGGAAAAGTTCGATTGTCGATGAGATGAAGAAATATCTTGGTGGAACCGTTGTTCCGTTCTACAAACTTTCTTCAGTTGCTGGCAAGCAGTATTCGAAATGGGAAGTGACGGAGACTGATTTCGGCATTCTGACGATTGAAGGTGATGGTAACGTCTCCTGGGATGCGACAAAGACGGCCAATGAAATCAAGACCCTTTTCACCAACGCCGGATGGAGCGTGGATCAGACAAGCGGATCGACATTCGTGAAGGCGAAGGATTCGACTGGAAAAGTGACAGCCGAATATGAGAAGGATGATGAAGGCAATATTGTTCTTCACGCCAGCTATGAGGAAGATTATGACCCGACGTCCGCAACAGCATGGGATAGCGATCTTTCGGCAGAGATGAACACCGTCTTTGAGACAACGCTTCCCTATATCTATCTTGGAACCAAGAATCCGGGTTATCATCAGGACAAGAATGTCACGACCCCGAATCTCACCATCTCCGGTGGAAAATGGAATGATGCCGTCTTGAGCGATGCTTCCACGAGCCTTCTCAACCTCGGTTATCAGGTTTCGCTCGATCAGAAGACAAAGATCCTTACAGCCACAGGCAAGGCGAGCAATGGCATCGATTCTTTCCAGCTCGAATTGTCCAAGAACAGCAATGTGGTCGATAAGATTGTTCTGAAGGTTCTCTTCATCGAAGGATTCAATCCGAATGCCTATACGACATGGCCGGATACCTCGGGTGTGGAGTCTGTGGTCAAGAACTATCTTCATAACCATCCGATTCCGGTCACCTATTTGGGAACGAAGAATCCGAAGGCAAACTATAGCGATGCTTCGAAGTGCGTCATCATCTCCGGTCAGACCTGGGATGATTCCATTTTGACCGCCGCCATGACAAATTGGGTAAACGAAGGATGGGAAATCGATGATGATGAATCCACCTCTTCTTCTCCCTATGTCACCTTCACAAAGGAAATCCCGACGGATCACTGCATTCTTACGGCGACCATCAAGAAGAATTATTCCGATACGCCCGAAATCCGTATCACACTGGATGAAGGCCTTGAAGTTCCTGATGAGTGTAAGGATTGGCAATCCGCCACCAAGACAATGATGCAGGAAAAGATCAATTTGGTTCTTCCCTATTTCTATATGAATACCGGAAGTGAACAAGCCAACTTTGATGAATCCTCCTCCACATTGACCATCAGCGGCGGAACCTGGGTCTCCCGCATCGGCGATTATGCCTATACTGCACTCGATGGGGATGAAAATACCACTTGGGAACTCGAACAGAATGAATATTCGCATGCTGTGACAGCATCAGCCGAAGTGGATGGTGCCCAATATTCTCTCACCCTGAAGGGCGATAGCTTCACCAAGACGGCCATTTTGCGTATCACCTATATTCCGGCCTATGTCGTTCCGGAATCCGGAGAATGGACCGGTACGGCCAAGACACAGCTGGATAGCAACTTTGCTGGCATGGACATTCCGTATATCTATCTGAGAACAAATTCTCCGGAAGGCGAATATGAGGATTATGATCGCTGCCTGACGATTTCGGGCGGTGTCTGGGATGATGGCATGATTACCCAGGCCAAAGCCGCATTCAAAGCGGAAGATGGCTGGAAGAAGATCAAGTATGACATCAATGAATCTTCCCCCCATTTCGAGGCTGTGAAGGTTTTTTCCACCGGCTATCAGGTGAAGGTTCGTCTCGACCGCGTCTACTCTTCCAAGATTGCCCAGCTTCACATCTATAAGAATTCCGTCTATCTCGATGAGAATCAGCCGACAGCCTATGTCAGCGAAAATAAGACGGAATGCATGACCAGCCTCAAGACAACGCTTCCTTATCTCTATCTGGGAACCAATAAGGAACAGATGGAATATGAAGAACTCACTAATGAAAACTATACCTATGAAGGATTATTGACCATCACCGGCGAGTGCTGGAGTGAGAAGATCCTCACCTCTGCCCAGACTGCCTTCTCTTCCTGGACGAATCATATCGTCAATACGGAATATGGCAATGCCTTTGTCGCCTATAAGACAGAAGCCGTCGGAGACACAAACTACGACTTCGTTGTGGTTGTCTATCATGATGATGAGAATATTCCGCTTCTCAAGTGCTATCGAAACAAGTCGGTTTCCTATTCCACGACAGGAACCTATTCGGAAGCTGTCACAAGCCAATTTGCGACGATGACGAATAATCAGACCGATATCACCCTTCCGTATGTCGATCTTGGCACTGTGACCTACAACAACCGCTTCGTCGGTTCCAAGACCATCTCCCAGGTTCAGGAAATCAAGTTCTATGAGACTCTTTTGAATGACAAGCAGACAGTGAACGGAAAAGAATATGCATGGGAGAATATCAAGCTCAGCGTCGAAATGAATGAACTCATGTTCTCCGCCTCGAAGGCTCTTCCAGCCGGTGGAAGAGTCAAGGTCAGCCTGATGAATAAGTACGATCGACCGATTGGTCAGGATACAGGGACCTATGCAGGTGTCTTGACGGTCCAGTATTCCGCTCCGTTTGTTGATGACTCCGGTGCCACAGAATGGAACAGCGAGATTCTCAACGCCATGAATGACACATTCGACAATCATGCAATCCCATACTTCTACATGGGTGACACCAGCGATACGGATATCAATATCAACGATGATGAATACTATCCATATGTTTCCTTCTCTAGCAGCGAGTGGGATGATCAAATCTATACGAACATGATCAATGCCTTAGTCGCCGATGGCGGATGGACCTACATGTATGACTATGCCTCCGTCGAGGATAAGGAATGCCTTTGGGCGAGCAAGACCCTCGACAATGGAAAGCATTTCACAGTCCAGCTGATCCATAGCATCGAAGACGAGGACGAATACGCTTCCTTATACATCTATTATCGTTAATCGATACTTCTAGCAGAAAAAAGAATGGCTGAGGCAATTGTCTTGGCCATTTTTTGTGGCTGGATTTCAATGCTACCGCAAAAAGTGTTTTTTATTTACCGCAAATCCTGTTGTTTTTTTGCCTCAAA
>CAVCCX010000069.1:0-7625 GCA_963600815.1 Bacteroides uniformis
CCTCAAATATCCGGGAAGTTCCCAAACCTTGAAGTGTTAAATCCTAAAAACCGGGACATACGAATTCGTTCCTTGCCGACGTCATTACCTACGATTGGGGAAATTAGTCGATTGATTGGCCAGTGATTCTCTGTCGCTGGCTTTTCTCTTACACTTTTTTTGAAAATGGAAACAAGAAAAGTCCGAGAGATAAGGGAAGAATGAAAAATCATGAAAATATTTTCATAAAGGGTTTGTATCTCAAAGCCCTTCCATTATATAATGTTTCAAAAGGTGAAAACTAAGTATAATATACTTAGGGGAGGAGAAAGAAATGGAAGACAACAAGAAAATGTACAAGGATCGTGTGACGATCTATGAAGTTGCAAAAGTCGCCGGTGTCTCTTTGGCTACCGTCAGCCGTGTCATCAACAATCATCCCAATGTCACAGAAAAAACAAGAAAGGCAGTCAATGAGGCTATTCAGAGACTTGGCTACAAGCCGAGCGCCTTGGCCCAGGGTCTGGCCAATTCCAAATCGACCAACATCGGTATCATGATTCCGTCCACGGGATATTCTTATGTTTCCAACATGCTCGATGGCATGATCGATATCGCCAAGATCTATGGCTATATCACATCCATCTTCGTTACCAAGAGAACCAAGGAAGATGCCGCCCAGATGATCGAATCCTTGATCAAGAGCCATGTCGATGGTGCCGTCATCTATGATGATGAACTCGGAACCGATGAGATCCGTTCCATCCAGAACTATCATATTCCGCTCATCGTTGTCGGCCATGATATGGAAGGTGAAGCTTTGGGAAGCATCATCATCGAATATAAGGAACCTGTGATGGATGTCGTCAAGGAACATCTCATGCAGGGCAATGATGATGTCTATATCCTCGATATCGTCAACCAGGGGAAGATGCTTGGCGAAATCCGCGATGGCCTCATCGAATATGGCCAGAACAACGGAAAGCATATCCAGACCATCCAGTTCAATGATTCCTATGGCATCGTCTATGCCGGAATGAAGGAATTCTTCAAGACGCATCGCAGCGGATACTTCGTTGCACCGAGAGATTCCCTTGCCGCTGCTGTCGTCAATGCGGCCCAGGAATCCGGATTGAGAATCCCGGAGGATGTCCAGGTTCTTGCCGAGATCGGTTCGAAATATTCCTACATCGTCCGTCCGCAGGTCTCGAGCTTCTCCATCGATATGTTCAAGGTCGGATCCATTGCCGTCCGTATGCTGACCAAGCTCCTCAACGAGTCCGATGGTGTCAAGCAGAAGACGTTCAAGATCCGTGCCACGTTCAACAAGAGAGAAACCACGAAGTAGTTTCGGAGCGTAAAATCAATGCCTACTTATTTTTTGCTTAGCGGTGCGGGTGTTGCTGGAATTGTCATTGCTGCTGTCGTCGTGGCTGTTGGCCTCTTCTTTCTCTTCTATTTGTTCTATAAGAAGAGATTCCGTTCGGCTTCTTCGAATCTGAGAAAGACCTATGATACCTATCATCTGCAGTTGACGTCCGATTGCCAGAATATGGTCAATCGACTCAAGACGCTGGGAGCCAACAATTCGTACTTCAATTCGATGTATCTCGAAAGACAGAAGCAGTTCGATGATATCGTCAATAAGAGGGACAAGGATGTGGCAACTGCCCTGGATTCCTTAAATGATCTCATCAAGGATAAGAACTACAAGGAATACAAGAAAGCAGAAAGGGAAACAGCCGATGCCATCAAGGATTTCAGCGTCGCTGTCTGCAACTTCAATTCGGATCTCACCAGCATCCTTCAGGACGATAATGATATCCATTCCAATGCGGTCATCGCGAAATCGAAATACCGCGATATCCATTCCTTCTATGAAGAACACAAGATTGAACTGAGTCCGCTGGAAAAGCCGTTCGAGAAAATCTTTTCCACCAGCGAAGAAAAATTCGACCTGTTCGATAAATATTCCGATGAAGCCAATTTCGAGGAAGCCAAGAAGATTCTTTCTTCCTTGGAAAAACTCTTCGATGCCGTCAACAATGTCTTATCCGATCTTCCTTCCTTGGAAGTCTCGGTGAGCACCGTGATTCCACAGAAGCTGAATTCCCTGATGGAAGAATATCAGAAGATGATCAAGGATGGCTTTATCGTCTCGGAAATGCATGTCGAAGAGAAGGTGAAGGCGATGCGAGAGAAAATATCTCTCATCCAGTCCCAGCTCATGGTTCTCGATATAAGAAATGCCAAGGAAAAACTTTCCCAGATCCAGTCCCAGATCACAGATATCCTGGCTGGATTCGAAGAGGAAAGAAAAGCCAAGGAAATCTATTTCTCCAGACAGAATTCATTAGCTGATTCCTCCTTCAGCGTCGAGAAGAGATATGCGAGAATGATGAATCAGCTCCCTCTCTATCAGAAGGCATTCGTCCTGGATGAAAAATATGTTTCCCAGATGAAGAGCCTGAAGATCGATATCGAGAATATCGGTATCCTTAAAAGGGAATTGGATTCCTATCTTGACACCTCGGCAAAACAGCCTTATGTCGTCATCACAAGAAAAATCACCGATATGGATAATGAGATGACCAAGGTCATCCAGGTCATGGATGACTATTCGAATTATCTTAAGTCGCTCAAGGAAGATTCCTCCGAGGTCTTCTATGGACTCAGGGACTGCTTCACCCAGCTCAAGAAGGCGCAGAATACGGTCAGTCTGATCAGCGTGGCATCCTATACGAATTCCATCAAGGATGTCTTCACAAAGGACTTCGAGACAATCAAACGAATCTATGAGATTGTCACGACGCAGCCGATTGATGTTGTTAAGGCAAAGAGTGAATTCTTCCCGTTTAAGGAAGAGGTCACAGGCTTCATCCACAGCGTGGAAGCGACCAAGGAAGAAGCAAGCAAGGCCGAGGCAGCCATTGTCTATGCCAACGCCTACAGAAGAGGCTATTCGGATGCCCGTCCTCTTCTTGCCCAGGCAGAGAGTTCCTTCCTGGAGGGTGATTTCTCCAGAGCAACCTACATCGCCCTGAATGTCGTGAAGACTTTTTCGGGAAGTTCCGTTTCTGAATAAATATCTCCTTCCTCTTTCTCGGGGGAAGGAATTTTTTTAGAAAAACCATTCCTTTTTATAATATAATGGTTTGTCTATTTCATCTTAGGAGGCATCGGCTATGATTTATTTTGACTGTGCGGCGACAACAAAGCCCTATAAGGAAGTCTTGGATACCTATGTGAAGATTTCCAATGACTATTTTGCCAACGCCTCATCCAACCACGGCTTGGGATTTTCCTCTTCGAATATTCTTGAGAAGGCCAGAGGACAGATTGCCAAATATCTCGGTGTCCTTTCCCAGGAGGTGATCTTCACCAGCGGTGCCTCAGAAGGAAACAATCTCGCTATCAAAGGCGTTGCCTATCATAATAGGGGCTGGGCAAAGAAGATCATCACGACCAAGGCCGAGCATCCCAGTGTGACGAATGTCTTCCTTGAGCTCGAAAAGGAAGGCTTCGATGTCGTCTATCTTGACTATGACAAGGAAGGCCATCTTGATCTTGAGGAACTGAAAAAGGAAATCGATGATCACACTTCGCTTGTCAGCATCATGGCGGTGAACAATGAAGTCGGCTATATCTTCCCGATTCATGAAGTCTATAAGATCGTGAAAAATACGAAGGCGCTCCTGCATGTCGATGCCACCCAGGCCATCACCAAGGAAGAACTCTCTCCGCTGGACTACGACCTGATGACCTTCTCCGGACATAAGATCGGAGGTCTGAAAGGCTCAGGCGTTCTTGTGAAGAAGAAAAATGTCGAACTCAATCCTCTGATCCTGGGTGGAAGCCAAGAAGAAAATCTCCGTGCCGGAACGAGTGCCACCAATCTGGATTGTGCTCTGGCCTGTGCACTTCGCATCTCCTCGGCGAGCAAGAAGGAAAGAAGAAAGAATGCTTTGCTTCTGAACCAGTCGCTTCGAAAGGAACTCGAGAAGATTCCAGAGGTCGTCATCACTTCTCCTTTGTCAGCCTCTCCATTCATCCTTTCCTTCGCCTTGAAGGAACATAAGGGAAGCGTCATTGCCGAAGCATTGTCGAATGCGGGAATCTATGTCTCGACAAAATCGGCCTGTTCTTCAAGGGAGGCCGGGTATTCGAGTGTTTTGAAGAATGCAGGATATGATGAAAACATCGCTTCGAATGGAATCCGTCTTTCCTTCTCTGGAAATGAGCCGATCAGCCAGGGCGAGGAATTTATGAAGAAACTTAATCAGATACTTAGTGAAATCAAAGTGAGGCAAAAATAATGACAACAGATATGATCATCGTTTTCTTTGGCGAATTGGGAACCAAAGGAAGAAACATCATGGATTTTATCCGTCTCTTGGGAAAGAACATCAAATATGCTTTGAAGGATTTTTCGACCCTCGAATACGAAATCAAGAAGGATCACATCTATATCCTTCTTCATGATGAGGATTTTTTCCAGGTGAGCGAGAAACTTAAGAAAGTCTCCGGTATCGGTTCTTTTGCTTTGGCAAAATGTGTCGAAAAAGATCTTGAGGAGATCCAGAAGGAAGCAAGTGCCCTTTATCAGCGTTCCGGAAAGCACACTTTCAAGATCCAGACGAAGAGAGCCGACAAGACCTTCCCCATCCATTCAGATGAAGTCAGTCGGAAAGTCGGTGGCTATATCTTGAAGAACAATCCGGATTCCAAGGTGGATGTCCATCATCCCGACATCTTGATTGATGTCTATATCCGAGAGGAATCCGCCTATGTCTATGGAATCAAGACGAAAGGACTTGGTGGCTATCCTTTGGGCATCGCTGGAAAATCCCTTTGTCTTCTTTCCGGTGGCATCGATTCGCCGGTTGCTGCCTATCTGATGATGAAAAGAGGCGTCAAGCTCGAATGTATCCATTTTGCAGCACCGCCTTATACCTCCCAGGCGGTTATTGAGAAGATTCATGATCTTCTTCATGTCCTGAATGACTATCAGCCGGATATCAAACTTTACATCGTCCCCTTCACTGACTTGGAAAGGAAAATCTATGAGGTGGCAGGTCCGAGCTATTGTGTCACCATCATGCGAAGAATGATGCTTCGCATTGCCGATGGCATCGCCTTCAAGCACAATGACCTGGTTCTCTCCGGCGGTGAGTCCATCGGCCAGGTGGCCAGTCAGACTCTCTATTCCATGCAGGTGATCGAGGAAGTGGGACAACATCCGTTCATCCGTCCTTTGGCGACGTATGACAAAACCGAGATTATCGATTTAGCTAAGGAAATAGGAACCTATGACATTTCGATCCGTCCCTATGAAGATTGCTGTACGATTTTCACCCTGAAGGATCCGGTGACGCATCCGAATATCGATGTCGTCCATGAATTGGAGGAAAAGTTCGACTACAAGACGATGGTCCATGACTGCATCAAGAATGTGCAGGTGGAGCATATCACGAACTGCGAAGAAGAATTCTGACCGTATATGAAAAAGGCTGTCTGGTTCTTTCCTGTCTAGAAATAGATAGGGAGAAAAAGACAGCCTTTTTCTTGGAAATGAAAAACTGCCAACGCATCGGAAGATCCGAAACCGTTGACAGTGAGTTCTTACTTTGCTTCTTTGCTGATGGCTTCCTTGGCAGTGTCCACGAGAGACTTGAACTGCTCAGGATTGGTAGCGGCCAATTCAGAAAGCATCTTTCTGTTGAGTTCGATGTTGGCCAATTTCATGCCATACATGAACTGAGAATAGGAGATATCATTGAGCTTGCAGGCTGCAGAGATACGTCTGATCCAAAGCTTTCTGTAATCCTGTTTTCTTTCCTTACGTCCATTGAAGGAATGGGCATCGGCCTTCAAGACAGCTTCCTTGGCAGTCTTGTAGAGCTTATGTCTGGCGCCGAAGTAACCTTCAGCTCTCTTCAAAATACGCTTGCGATTGTCGTGACGGACAGTACCACGTTTAACTCTCATTGTCTAATACCTCTCTTTACTTGCTGACTAAGGCAGTCATCTTCTTTCCCTGGACGGAATTCAGATATCTGGCTTTTCTGTTGTGACGGATCATCTTGTGGGTCTTGTTGTGGGACAAGTGGGAAGTGTTCTGATTCCACTTTTTGACCTTGCCATCAGCAGTGAATTTGAATCTCTTGACAGCACCACGTTTACTCTTCATTTTTGGCATAGCATTGCCCTCCTATTTTACTTTTTCTTCGGACTTAACACGACATAGTAGTCACGGCCTAACATCTCAGGTTCCTTTTCATGGGTGGAATAATCCTTCACCATGTCCAAGAACTTATTCAGGGTCTCGGTGACAATGTCCATACGGCTTCTCATACGGCCTTTGATGAAAACAGACACTTTGACTTTGTTTCCTTCTTCCAGGAAACGGATGGTTGCCTTGGCTTTGGTCTCCAAGTCATGGGTATCGGTTGTGGCCGTAAAACGAATTTCCTTCACGACAGTCTTCTTCTGATTCTTTTTGGCTTCTTTGGCTTTCTTGTCTTTCTCGAATTTGTACTTGCCGTAATCCAAGATTCGGCAGACAGGTGGCTTAGCATTGGGCGAAACACAAAGAAGGTCCATACCGGCTTCGATGGATTTCTGCTGAGCAACTTTCATCGGGACGACACCGAAGGCCTCTCCTTCCGGTCCGATGAGAAGAACTTCCTTGAAATGGATTCTCTCATTGACCAAATCAGAATTCTGATTCTTGTTCGGGCGTGGACGATTGTTGTTTCCTTGATAAGTGTTTATAAGCGATTCCTCCTATGGAATGTCTAGAAAAAAGAGTTCCCCAGGTTGGAGAACTCTTTGTATCCATTGAATAGTCTATACACAATAAAAAACATTTCGTTGCGATAGAAGTACTCAGGCATTTGACCTACCAGAACAAAATCCAGTCAGGTGTGAACAAAGTTCTCTTTCCTAGTCGCGTTTTTTCCGCGTAGAACAATATATATGACTTCTTCTTCTTTGTCAAGAAAAAATCGACGGTTTGATTCATTTTTCATAGGATGTGATTGCATTTTGATTCCTTGACACACTAAAATAGAAGGCAGAACGCGAAAGGAGCAATTGTATGGAAACATCGAATCAAAGAACCCCAGAAGAACTCAAAGATGTGGAATACAATTATTTTCGCTATTATAGAATCAAGCCTTCCGAGAAGAATGTGCAGAATATCGATGCCATCATCAAGAAAAAGGCCAGCGATACGAATCCAAAGAATCCGCGTCTGGCCCGAGACTTGAAGAATGATGCCGTTGAGATCCTTGTCCATGATGCCGCCTACAATCCTTCGACGAAAAAATATATTCCCAATTCCGGAGGAAGAAAAAAAGAACTTCTCTCCCTGAAGAGTCTTTCTCTTCAGAATGCCTTGGGCTATCTTTCGAGTGCCTCGAAATCCACGAAGATCGTGCTTCCTTCCCTGATTCAGAAAGTCACGGATTCTCCGGAGAATCGTATCTCGAATGAGGAAGTTTTCACCTTTGACGAACTTGCAAGCGAAGCGGAACAGAAAGGCTTCTGGGTCTTTGAGGATGATATTTTGGATGAACTGATGCCGAAGGATGATGAATTTGCTCCTTTTGATGGATTGGATATCTATTATTCCATCTTAGGCT
>CAVCCX010000070.1:0-6967 GCA_963600815.1 Bacteroides uniformis
GAAAACCACGATGAATTCCCATCCTTTGTCATATGGCTGAAACGATAGAGACGTCCATATCTTTTTGTCATGAACCCGAATTTGTTGTGAAAACGGGCTCATGATAAAACAGCAATATGTATAATTTGAAATTCATCAGAGAGTAGGTATCCATCATTATTCAAAAAAATGTAGAATGCAGTGCAGAATATGCAAAAAGTTTTGAATATTCTTCAAGCTTCATTCTTTCTGCTGTTCGTTTGTCTCCAACTCTCTTTTGATCCAGGCCATGAGAAGTTTCACAATTCGTTCCTGTTCATTTGCAGTGAGGTCACGGTCTTTTGGAATATGATACCATTTGTTCAGACAGCCACGGCAGCAGCAGGCACAGGCATGCTGGGCAATGAAAACAGGATGCCCACGCATGGGTGTCTGCTTCCCATCATTTGGCAGATTCGCAGGAGCCAATCGAGTACGGACAAAATCAGCCGCATGCTTTTCGATTGTATCCATGCCTTTCTCTTCAATATATTTTTTATCCTTCTCCGTCAGATGAAACTTTGAACGGAATGGTGATTGCTGTAAACGAAGGAATGTCTGATTGATTGTGGCCATGATTCATTATTTCCTCATCCATATGCTTCAAAACAGAAGATATCTGTATTTTAGTCCTTTCATGATTTCATGATAAGCATTTTAGGCAAGAAAATTTCTGTTTTCCATAGATATCGATTCTTGTCATAACAGGATATATAAAAAGGATCTATGTATAGAAATACTTCTGTTTTGTAATTTTATGAATAGGGAAAGTATCAAATTCATTATTTTTGTAAATTTCTATTGACACAACATTTCTAATCGTTTAGAATAAGTTCAGTCAAAGAAACAATCTTTGATGAATTGTAAACCTAAATGGAGGTGAACATTATGAAAACATCAAAAAAGGCAATTCTTGCTGCAACCGCTCTTGGAATGATGGGTGTGGGCTCGATTGCGACCGCAAATGTGATCACGAAGGCGACGGAAAACACCGTTGCCACAGCCGCAGATCAGAATGATGTTGAAAATCACACCCTTCATATCAATCAGAACAACATCAAATTCGAAGCACCGGCTCCAACTGCCGGAGACGCTGCAACGAAAAGTCTTGATGTCGCTGGCATGTTCCTCGATGGACTGAAATCCGGAGGCACTAACTTTATCTCCTATCTTGCAAGCACACTTGCCAAAGAAGGTCTCAACAGCGCCATGACCGCCTTAGGCTTCGATATGAGAAGCACGGAAGAAAAGAAGCTCGATGAAATCAGCCAGCAGCTGAAAGACATTCAGCAGAGCCTGTCCCAGGGATTCAGCGATGTGAAAAGAAAAATCGTCGAAATCCACAACAAGGACATCATGAACGAACTTCTTGAAAAATTGACGACGATTCAGACACCGGTCATCTCCAAGATGACGATTCTCGCTGATCTTGCCAAGAAGGAACAGAACAATACCGTCGATAAAGCCGAACTCGAAAAGGAAAAGCAGGAATTCTATAAGGGACTTGGCGATCTGAAATTTTCCTCCCTTTCGAACAACAACCTCTGGAACGCAACCGAGACATTGGCCAAAGACTTCATCCTTCCTTATTCCGTCGACAAATCCCTGAAGCTCTTCGACTTATATGAAGAATCCTACGGAACAGCCGAAACCTGGGACTACATGACGGTCCAGCCAAGAAAGAAATTCATCACCTATGTCGGATTCTTGGTCAACTCTCTCTGCCAGCTCGCCCAGCTTTCTGCCATTTCCCAGATGAGCCAATTCAAAGAAGGCGACTCCAACCTATTAGGCTATAAGAATGGTGTCGAATCCATGATCACGGCCGTCAACACCCTCAACGGACAGCTCAAGGACGAACTTGTCAAGTTGGATGCCATTCAGAAGAAGCATGACGTCGATCATCTCATCACCTATCGAGACAGAAGTGTCGACAAGGATGGAAACATCGTCATTCAGGATGGTATCACCCTCTCGACAAGCCTTCTTCCGGTCACTCCTGGTGACAACGAGTACAACTACATCTCCTATCAGAGAGACGGAAACAACCCAGCCTATGTCCAGAAGGACGCCCTTGGTGCCCAGACGCTTCTCTACGAAAACGTCATCTACACCTTGGACTGCACTTCCCAGGAAGACCTGTACAAAAAAGTCTTCGGCGACTATGCTAGCTACGTCAAGGCTGTCGGTGTCGACACAAAGAGCTTCTCGATGAAGGATTACCTCGTCACTGCTGGATTCACCTGCAAAAACAAGGGCCTCTTCAACAAGGCCAGAGGCTTCTACAAGGAAGTCAAGGATTCCGAATTCAGACCTTCGGATGATGGCATCTGGACAACCGATATCCATGATGAACTTCGTGTCTACTATTATGACTTCAATAGCACCAACCCGGATGGAAAGACCTATGACGTCTATGATGATGTCAAGCAGTATCAATCCAACCCATTCGCTTCAACGGAATACACAAAGCCGAATAGAGAAGCCATCAACTACTACTATCTCTGCTTCGTCAATCCGGATCAGAAGACAATCGCCGGCAAACTGAAGAAGACACTCATCGAAAGAGTCACATCCAATACGGCCCAGGGCACAAAATACGAAAAGCACTTCAAGGGACATCGGAAGAGTGATGGCAAGAATCTCGACAAGGTCGAAATTCAGGATGGCCAGATCTAAGACGATATGAACGAAGTAAAATTCAGATAAGATGAAATCAGAGGCGGAAGAGTGTTCAAAGAGCAATCCGAGACACTCCATCGCCTCTTTTTCTATGCCAAAAAAGAGGAACAGCGAAGGCAAATATCCTATTTCATGGTACAATGATGAAAGCCCTTTATCGGCAAGGAGGAAGAAGCGATGGACCACAAGGAAAAGATTGAAAACATGACGCTGCACGAGAAAGCGTCCCTATTATGCGGATATAGGAATATGGCCACATATCCGATTGAGCATCTCTCGATTCGTTCGCTTGCTCTTTCCGATGGACCCAATGGATTGCGTATCGAAAATCCAGACGGGAATTCCATGGATGGAATTGCAAACTGTCTAGCATCCACCTGTTTCCCATCCGGTGTGAATATGGCTTCGAGCTGGGATACCTCCCTCATCCATGAAATCGGAAACGCCATCGGAGAAGAAAGTCTTCATTATGGCGTGAACATCGTTTTAGGACCAGCCATCAACATAAAAAGAAATCCCCTTTGCGGAAGAAACTTCGAATATTTCTCCGAAGATCCTTTTCTGGCTGGAAAGATGGCCATCGACTATGTCCGTGGCGTACAGGAAAACAACGTCGGATGCTGTCTGAAGCATTTTGCCTGCAACAACAATGAAAAATACCGATTTGTCGGCGATTCCATCCTCGATGAAAGAGCATTGCATGAAATCTATCTGAGGCCTTTCGAAATGGCCGTCAGAGAAGCAAAGCCCTATGCTGTCATGTCGAGCTACAACATGGTCAATCATATCCACAGCAGCGAGAACGGGTATCTGCAGAATACCCTTCTCAGGGAAAAATGGGGATTCGATGGCATCACCATGACCGACTGGGGTGGCATCGTCTCAAGAGACCAGGGACTTTTAGGAGGAACGGACTTGGAAATGCCAGGCCAGGTCAATCACTCCATTCATCTACTGGAAGAAGGAGTGAAGAAAAAGACGATTCCAGAATCCCTCCTTGACCAATCCGTGGAGAGAATCCTAAAAGCCATCGATCGGACAGAGAATGAAAAGAAGGAAGCGGATTTCCAAAAGCATTATGAACTCTCCATCAAGGCAGCCGAGGAAAGTGCCGTCCTATTAAGAAACGAAGATGAACTTCTTCCACTAGAAAAGAAAAAGAAATACATCGTCATCGGCGATTTCTTCTCCAATATCCGCTATCAGGGATCTGGCTCAGCCTTGCTGAACCCCTATTGTCTTTTCTCCCATAAAGACATCTTCGACAAGAACAAGATCGACTATGAATACCATCAGGGCTTCAAAGAAGAGGAAATATGTCCAGATAGAACACTCGAGGAAGAAGTCCTTTCTTCCATCAACAATAAAGATGAAACCATTCTTTTCTTTGGGGGACTCAACGACTATGTGGAATCCGAAGGCTTCGATAGAGACAATCTAAGAATGCCGGAGAATCAAATTTCACTCCTCGAAAAAATCCTCAAAATGAAGAAAAAGGTGGTTCTTGTTCTTCATAATGGAAGCGTCGTTGCTGAAAAGGCATTGGATCAGGTTGACGCTCTTCTTGACCTCCTTCTTCCCGGAGAAGGTGGAGCCGAAGCCTGCTTTCATCTTCTTTTTGGTGATGTCTCACCATCTGGAAGACTTGCCGAGACCTGGATGAAGGAATATGAGGATGTTCCTTTCCATGATGCATTTACGAAAACCAGCCAGGAAATCTACAAGGAATCCATCTTTGTCGGGTATCGATACTATCTTTCGAAAAAGGATAGAATCCGTTATCCTTTCGGATATGGACTGAGTTATTCTTCCTTCGAATATTCTTCCTTGGAAAGCAAGAAAACCGAGGAAGGCTATCTTTTCACATTCACAATCAAAAATACAGGAAAGAGAGATTCCGCTGAAGTCGCTCAGCTTTATGTATCCCATCCTTCCAAGCTCATGCATCCCCTTAGGGAACTCAAAGGGTTCCATAAAGTCTATCTGAAAGCCGGTGAGAGCAAAGAAATCTCGATTCCTGTAAGAGAAGAAGATCTGATGATCTATGACGTCAATAGAAAAGATTTTGTCTTGGAAGAAGGAGACTACACCTTCGAAATTGCAAGAAACTCCTTGGATAGCCAATTATCGACGAATATTCCAATCAAAGGAGAAAAAATCGAAAACCCCTATTCTGAAAATGTCATGAAGCACTATGAGAATCCTGATCTCTTATCCACAATCACCAATGAGGAATATGAGGAGCTTCTCTCTACACCAATTCCAAAAATCATCAAAGAAAAGAAAATCACTTTCGAAACACCAATCGGTGAATTCTCGACTCCCTTTGGAAAATTCTTCAGAAAAGTCACCCATAAGATGGCTTTGCGTTCCTTCAAGAAAGCCTGCAAGATCAAAGACCGTCTTGTAAGGGAAAGAAAAAAGAAGGCCGCCTTGTTCGTCATGAAGATGATTCCGAACAATTCCCTGAGAAGTCTCTGCTATTCTTCCTCTGGGCTTCTGAAATACCCGGTTGCACAAGGTCTCTTGGATATGTGCAATCATCATTACATCCGAGGCATATGGAAGATGTGCAAGAAGGACAAATAGAGAAAAAGAAGCACGAAGCACTTATTTCTAAGCATAAAATACAGAGAGAGAAGCATCTGCTTTTGCTATAATAATAAAAAGGAAAGGATAATTCTTTATGGATTCTTGGTTTATATCCCTGCTTGAGATCAAGGAATATGGCATATTTCTCTTCACATTGCTGACCGCACTAGTCTCCGCTCTTTTGTCTGGTCTGCTTGGCCTTGAAAGAGAGATGACGGGACAATCCGCAGGCTTGAGAACCCATGTCATTGTTTCGGTCGCCTGCTCTTTAATCATGTCGACATCCATCTTTGCCATCCGTCTTGTCATCAAGGACAACAAGACCTTCCAGGATCTCAGCTATGATGCATCCCGCATTGCTGCTGGCATTCTCGGAGGCATCGGATTCATGGGGGCTGGTGCGATTGTCAAGAACGGCTTCAGCGTCAAAGGCCTGACCACGGCAGCAACCCTTCTTTTTGTCGCAGCCATCGGCATGGCCTGTGGATCCGGATTCGTCTTGGAAGCCACTGGTATCACTCTCCTTGTTCTCATTCTCCTATTAGGCCTCATCTATATCGAAAGATGGCTGAACAAAAGATCACCTGAAATCATCATCAAAGCCAGATTCGGTGAAGGAATGTTCGCTCTGATCAAGGAAGAAGTGACCAATTCGAATGTTTTCCTCAAGGACATCTCAAGTGAAATCAAAACGGATGAAGATAAGAAGAACTACTATGAAATCAAAGTTTGTCTTGCCTACCGCACAAGAACAAGTTCCCTCGACAATCTTCTGTCCAATCTGAAGAATATCGACGGTGTGGAGAAAGTTGTTGTCCGAAGAAAAGACAGAAACAAAATCGAAGAAATCTAAAAGGAAACACATCATGACAGAATTCGAAAAAATGAAAGAAGGAAAACTCTATGAGTCCGGAAGGCCTGAACTCATCGAGATGAGAAACAAGGCACATCATCTCTGCTTCGAATACAACAAGACGAGCGAAGAAGAAGCCGAAAAAAGAGAAAAGATCATCCACGAGCTTCTTCCCAGCATCGGAAAGAATGCCTACCTGACAGGCCCGATTTATTTCGACTATGGCGTCAATTTCATCGCTGGAGAGAATTTCTACTGCAATTTCCATTTCACCTGCCTTGACGTCTGTCCGGTCCTTCTTGGCGATAATGTGTTCTGCGGACCAAACGTCAGCATCAACACGCCTCTGCATCCACTTCTCTCAAAAGAAAGAAATCCATTCATGGCTGAATACGGCGTGACGGACAGGGAATACGGAAAGAAGATCGTCATCGGAAATAATGTCTGGATTGCTTCGAATGTCACCATCTGTGCAGGAGCCGAGATTGGAAATAATTGTGTCATCGGTGCCGGAAGCGTCGTGACCGGAAAGATTCCGGATGGCTATATCGCCTATGGCGTTCCTGCCAAGCCGATACGAAAGATTGAAGAGAAGGATTCCGTCTATCTAAAGAAGGAATTGTTCTGATTCGATCGAAAGACAAACGAAAATGGCTATCAAGAAAGAAACAAAATTATTCTCGATAGCCTCTTTTTATTATGCCTGAATCGTCTTCTTGAGTTCTAGTACTCTTGCCAAGGACATCTTGAGAAGAAGGGCAATCTTCTCCTCAGGGAAGGTTCCTTCCTTCAGAAGAGAGAGACAGCATTCTTCATTGGCTT
>CAVCCX010000071.1:0-6957 GCA_963600815.1 Bacteroides uniformis
AAGCATTTCGAAAATATACCACAGAAAAATCCGTGACGAAATCCGAAAACCTCGCTATTTTAGGGAATATCAGAAAATATTCTGTAAAAAAAACGAAGGTATTCTCAGATGGAACTCACAGGAAAATTCATAGACTTTCCTATTTTTTGCAATGTGATTGCAAATTTTACGAAATCATTCTACTATTCCTATCGAAAAGAGTTTGGACGTTTTTCCACCTGTTTTTCTTCTCAGGCAGTCCAAAAGAAGAGAAAAGCGATGGTTCTAAAGGATATCTTCATATGGTACAATATCGCAAAGAAAATGAAATGGAGGGAGGCAATATGAAGAGAATCTATAATCCACTGGCGAAAAGCAGGGAAGAAGGAAGAAAGGTTGGAATGAAAAAGGGAGTCGAAAAAGGAAGAAGAGAAGCCAATGACAAATCCTGTCTCTCTCTTCTGAAAGAAGGCTCTTTCTCTGAGGAGAAGATTGCCTCTCTGCTCGATATGTCTCTATCAAGAGTACAGGAACTCAAGAAGACAATCCAAGCCTAGAAACATGGCAAGGCTATTCTCATGACGAATGGAGGATAGCCTTTTTTCGATGGGAAGAAATCTTCTAAATACATATGCTATGAAAACCTCGTCGACATGTCTGAAAAAGGATTACAAACGATGCCGAGCAGAATCAAAGAAATCTAAGAAGAGGCCTGTGAGGGAAAGAAATTCTGAGAAAAAGGGTCTCACGATGATTTCTTGTGACATTTGTTGTGTCATTTCTTGTGACATGAGGATAAACTAGTCCTAGAAGCCTAGAAGAAATGAATCAGAACCCAAATAGCAGAAGCCACAAAATAATGCCTTGTTGTGTACTGAAAAAGAAAAGTAATTAAGCAGATATATAATATCTATCCTGTTGGCAATCAATTACAAATTCCTAAACAATTCAAAAAGGAATGCCTGGGTAGAATTAGTCCTGTCATTTTCTCTACCGGCATTCCTTTTCCTTCTTGGATTCCTCGAGCTGTCTTTTCAGTTCCTCGATTTCCTTGTCCTTCTCCTCTTTTTCCTTTCGGTTCTTCTCTTCGCTCTTCTTCTTGGAATTCTCACTGACCATGAAGATGATCTTGCAGATCTCGAATAGGACGATCGCAGTGGAAGGAAGAACGACTAGACAGAGTGTTCCGACCTTCGAGGAGATGAAGAAATACATCTGTCCCAATGGAAGGGAGACGAATGTCACCTTTCCTAGGATCTCTCCGCTTCTTCCATCACTGTAGAGAGTCTGTATCTCATTTCCTTCGACAGCATCACCCTTGAGCTCATACTTGATGGTTCCATCATCCAGAACCACTGGATCGGATATGATTCGATGTGTGATTGTCGCATTGTTCAGTGCGAGATAGTTGAAGGTCAGTACATCTCCCTTCTTCAGAGAGGAATAGAATTCATTCTCTTTTCCTTCCTCGATGAGGGATACCTTCACCAAAGACTTCAGAGGAATCGTCTTGATATCATATTCCTCTTGTCTTTCCCCGTCCATGGATCCAGAGATGACGACAAGAAACTGGCTATGAAAGATTCTTCCCTTGGTGATCCTTGTGGTCAAGGAAAAACAGGCAAGAAGAAAGAAAAGACCCAAAAGAACATAGAAAACAATGTTTCCTATTCTCTTCAGGGTCTTCTTATTCGATGAATGACGTACTTCTTTTTTCTCTTCCATAAGTGATGAATGAAATAAACGACAAACGTATAAAATTGGTTTCATATATTGAAAGAAGAGCGGAACCGCTCTTCTCTCAATGATGTATTTTATCTGTAGAAATAGATTAGCATGACGAATTCGACATAGACGACCATTTTAGATTATCAGAAAGGATTTGATTTTCTAGATACCAGTAGTTGGTCTCGCACTAAGACCTAAATCAGTCACATCATTATCACCGACTTTGATTGTCAAATGATCACTATAATATGATTCATTTGTAGCTGTTGCTTTCCAACCAATCAATTTCGGGTGTGATTTAGAATAACCATCAGCAAAATTGCCTTCAACATTGTGACCTTCTTCAATACTTCCAACATCGAACTTGGCAACATTGATGTCATAATGGTTATAGTCTGTTGATGCATGATCCATATGCATGTAGAAAACTGATTTATATACTGCAGCGCCATCTGATTTTTCACAAGTGCTTTTAAAAGTACAATATTTATCTACTTTGATTGTAATTGTTTTAGGAGTTGTAGCTTTATCTCTATACAACTTGATGGAGGATTCTTCTGAAATGAAGTGGCATTTACTGAAAATAAAGGTTTCTCCTCCATATGCAAAGATATTGCTTTCTGGAACATGATTCGGAGTTATGAATGAACAATTGGTGAAAGTCGCAGTACTATTCCCCCAATAACCCATTGCCCCCTTTTCATGATCAACAAGTATCTCAACATTATTGAATGAAGTAGATGCAGCACCTGGGAAACCAGTATAGAAGCCATTTGCAGTCGAAGTCAAAGTCAAATTTTCCATTTGGACAGCAGTGCCCGAGAAGGAATATCCAGAATTAGAATTGTTATCCTCTTTCGCCTGAATCCAAATAATATCATCTCTATTGCCTCTACCGACAACTTTCACCCCCCAGTAACACCTGTAAGGCTAGCAGAGTATCCGTTGTAAGTGCCTTTTCCAATTTCAATGATGTTAAGTTTTGTTTTATCGGCGTCATTTATTTTCAGTTTCTGTAATTCAGCATCATTACTGATACTGAAATATGGATATCCATTGACGGTTGTATTCGAAGTTACTGCAGTTGAAGTCGTGTTGATACTCAATCCGACAATATTTCCACTATTCTTTTCGGCCTCATTTGAGATAGTCGAATTGTATTTGGTTGCATCATAGGTGATAGCAAGAGTCGCACCAGAGACAGCACCGACAATTCCACCTTCCTTACTATAACCACGAACGGAAACATCTTTTCCAGTAACACCATTGATAGTAGCATTTCCACCACCAACCTGTCCGATGACGCCACCTGCAGTGTAGCCTTCAAATTTGCTATTCTCAACAGCGGCATCCTTGATTGTTAATTTATCAGAAGATGCAAAGCCGACAATGCCTCCTGCATATTTCACATTCGAGACAGAAGAATCCTTAACAGAAACATTGCTAATTGTAACAGAGTCTTGATGGTCAATATATCCGACAACAATACCCGCATTGATAGCAGGATCTTTCGTACCGAATTTTGTCGTACCCGCAATCTTGGCAGAGTCGAAAGTCACATCATGAATAGTGGTACTCGAAGCAGGTTGACCAATCAAACCTGCACAGAGATTAGTTCCAATTGCATGGACAGAAGGTGCAAAGTTCTTAATAGTTTTGCTATTTCCATCGAATTCGATAGAGTTCATCAAATGTGGAGACACATACTTGATTCCATTCATATCGATGTCATTCATCAGAATGACTTTGTTAGCAGTCAAGGTATTGGCATTTGCTTTCTTGGCAAATGCAGCCAAGTCTAATGGAGTATATATTTGATAGACAGTTTGATCTGGATCTTTGACAGCTGCATTTCCCTGGATAGCTTCGATATTGAAGGTAATCTTACAGCTCTTTTCCTGATATTCATTTCCAGCTTCTTTTGGAAGTTCGATAGAGAACTTATATTCAGTTGTAGTGAAATCAGTATTCGCAGTAAGAATCTCATAGTTGGAATACGTTGTCGATCCATCATATTCTTCATCATTGACTGTGACTTTCAGTCCCTGGAATAATCCATTATCAGAAAGAACCTTCAAGACAGTACGATACTTGATATTCACAGTCGAACTATTCTTTGCATTGATTGTGAATTCGACTTTATCACCTGGAGTGAATTTATCCAATGTGATAGCACCAGTCTCATCATCATAGGAGAATGATCCACCATTGGTGAAAGTTCTAGCAGTTTTATCAAGATCTTTTATCGCATCCGTTGTAGAATCCAAAGAAGATAGCTGAATACTATCATTAGAAAGAGACGTATCGACTTTGACTTTACCTGTCGAGACAGAGACATTCGTTGTTGCTTCACTAGTGAATAAGGCATAGGTAGTACCAGCAGCAACAGATCCGAATGTCAATGCAACCAATGCAGATAAAACGATTCTTTTCGTCATTTTCTTATTTCTCATAAAATACTCCTTTCATTATGGAACCTCTCCTACAACGATTATCAAGTCATAGGAGAGGTTCAATTTATTTTCGATAGAATTGTTTCAGGTCTATCTATAGTTCAACAAAGACTACAAATATTAGTTTTCAGTTAATAGTATAAGAAAAGTTTGGAGAATCAGTGTAAATATCCATCTTACTATCAACACTTGTATCAAAAATTTCTTTACCGTTATCATAGAATTTGCAATTAGCGAATGTAGCTGAACCTGTAGAACAATTCTTTACCATCAATAAATCCTCTTTGTTTTGTCCAGTTTCATCGTTATTACTATTATCTGATTTTATAGTACAATTATTAAACGTGAAATTTGCATTATAAACATTCTTTTCAACAACAATTGCTCCAAAATCATTCCATCCATCCTGATTATACTCATACGGATTCTTTCCTGTTAAGACACAGTTTTCAAATGTAGCTTGAGTACTTTTAGAAGCATAAGTTTGGAATGCACAATATCCAGCTAAAGAAGAATCCTTAACTTTTAGTGTTGCACTTTTACTATTATCACCTATAGTAAGCGGATATTTGGCAGTTAAAGAAGCATTATCCAAAACAAATTTGAAATTATCGAGTTGATACGAAGAGATGACCCTACCATCACCCGTAGTGTTACTTGTTTGAGCCAGAACGCCAATAAGACTGAAGGAACCATCTTTGAGGCCCCCTTTCTGATCCTCATCATCCAAATTGAAGACACGGTTTTGACTATAAGTATTAAAAGTTGAATTGTATGAATCCTTGACTTTTTGAGAATCGGAATTCACCTTTAACTCTGTTTTTCCGCTTCCATAGACAGTCGTATACTTTGTGATGATATCAAGACGTCCTTGTTCTAATGTAATGCCATTCTTGAGATAGATGTATTTAGTAGCATTGTTTACATCATTAATAGCAGTTCTCAATGAAGTTTCATCCGAAACAAGATAAGCCTTGCCATCTTTTTGGTTCAATTCAATAACTTCCTTGCCATCGACAGTTGGTGTTCCACCTGGATATCCAGCAACTAAATCCTTGATGATTTTCGCATTGACAGGGAGTTTGATCTTTGTATCTCCAACCCAACCTTCTGTGATTCCATTTTCAGTATTTGTGAAATTGAAAGCAACCTTATCAGAAACAGTCGTATTTCCAGATCTGGCTAAGATACCGCAGCCATTTTCAATATTGAATTTACCACCAGTGATATTGACAGTATCACTATTGGCAACATAGACACCGCAGGCAATATAGCCATCAGAAGAGATATTGCCATTGAAGACACCACCATTGATGGTGATCGTATTATGTCCATGATCATCTGTGATCTTACCAGTCACATCTTTCCCAACAGTTCCATTGGTTCCGACAACGAAATTATCCTTCGTTGTGAATGTACCGCCATTGATGGTAACCTTACCAGCATATTCAGCAAGCACAGCGATTTCTCGGGCATCGACTTCACCGCTTTCAATAACAACTTCTCCATCATTGATAGCAGCAACACCTATATTGCCATCATTCACAATCTTGACTCCATCAATGACAACCTTGGCATCTTTTCCATTAGCCTTAACAGTTATGCCATCAGTGCTCTTGATTGTAGGAATAGATTCAGTAGCAATGGTCTCTGCATATCTGACTCTTCCACTTATAGTCTTCTTATCAGAAACGGTTGCAGCACTTAATGTGACTGTTCCGGATGTGACATTGAAAGCTGGCTGACCTGCTGGAGCAACAACATCCGAAGTCATAACAAAATTCAAATTCTTTTTAATTTCCAGCGTTTCAGTAAGATTTAATGGACTTGCGTCGTCAGTTGCAATCTCAACAGTCGATCCATCATTAACGTCTTCGACTGCTTTCGCTAACTGTGCAACCGATTTGACCGTCTCCGCAACTTCAGCATTTCCCTGGACAGCCTCAACCTTCAATTTGATAGTCACATCTTTTACATCCTGCCCTGTAGCTGATGCAGGAAGTTCAATGGTAACATCATATGGTTTAATAGTTCCGTTTTCATCCAAAGCAGTCCACAAATTCACCATATCACTAGAAGAGACATCAAGTTCATTTGTATTATCTCCTTCAATAGAATATGTCTCACGATATTTGATTTTGACATTGCTTTCATTCGTTGGAGTGACAGTCAAAGTGATCTTATCACCTGGAGTCATATTCGTGATTGTGACTGTTCCATTATCATTGAGAGTTGCACTACCACCATTAGCAAAAGTATTATTCTTTGCAGCATTATTGCTATCAGTAATCGTTCCATCCGAATCAATGGCTTCCGGAGAATAATATTCCTTGACAACGACTGTCTGTGTAACTTTCACCTTACCAGTCGTGACACTGACACTCGTTGTCGCATCACTCGTGAACAAAGCATAGGTCGTACCTGCTGCGATGCCTCCGAAGGCAATGATGGCAAGAGAAGACAACAGAATCGACTTTCCCATTTTGGACATCTTTTTCATAGTTATTCTTTTTCCTTTCGGTATTTCTATATTTTTCAGATGACTTCTTTATTCGGCTGATTTGCTGACACTGCTCAGTTTGAACGTGAGATCAGCGGAGAATGTGGAATCCATGACAAGGTTGTTCTTCGTATCATTCTTGAACTCATAGCTGATGGTGATTTCCTGCTCTCCGCCCTTCTTGACAGAATCCGTTGACTGACCCTCAGGAGAGGTGAAAATGAGCTGGTTTTCCAGTTCATTGTCCTTCACATCGTTCTTGTCGAGGGCAGTCTTTGTGACATTGACGGTGTAGTT
>CAVCCX010000072.1:0-1789 GCA_963600815.1 Bacteroides uniformis
GCCATATCGATGATGACTTTTCTGTTGACCTTCGAGCAGTTCGAAGGAACTGCGAAGACGAAAGCCGGCATCTTTCTTCTCTTTTCGATGTTCAGTGACTTCAGAACCGCCGAAAGATAAAGAAGACAGGCTTCATCATCCACAATCACGCCATTTCGAACCGGATAGATGATTTCGTAATTGTAGGGTGTCTTTCCTGCGATTCGGCTGGCTAAAAAGCCCGTCTTGAAAACTTCCCTACTGAAACGGTCTAGTGCAATGCAGGTCGGTTCTGAATAGATCGTGCTTTCACTCGATGAAGAATAGATGCAGGTATTTTCGCTCCCTAAATCAATGCCGAAATAATCTTTGTTCATACGCTGGAAATAGTTTACTCTTTTTCATAGAAAAAGTGAAATCATTCCCGCATTTTGATTGACAATGTAAAAACGCATCCCTATAATTCTCACAGTATTAGATAATACTGATATGAAATAAGAAACAGGAAGAATGAATATGAATGACATTTCCGATTTATCCAAACAATTCCTGCAGGATCTCTTCGATTTGCAGTGCCTGGATTTTTCCACCAAAATGCTGCCGAAGAACTGCTCTGAACTCGCTCTGCTCGGACTACTATCCCGGTATGAGCGTCTCACCAGCGGAGAAATCACAAAGAAGCTGCAGCTGAAGACATCCAGAACAGCTGCCCTTCTAAAGGCACTCGAAGAAAAAGACCAGGTCAAGAGAACACCCTCCAAGGAGGATAAGAGAATCATCTATGTCTCTTTGACCCCACAGGGAGAGGAAATCTGCCAGAAGGGAATAAAGTGCCTTCTAAAAAGAATCGAAGATGCCTATGAGAAGGTCGGAATCCAGGAAATGGAGCAATTCAAATCCACCCTGAAGAAAATCTGTGAAATCGAAAAGGAGAATCATCTATGCTCAGACTCGAATGCATCAAAAAAGACTATCTGATGAAAGACAGTGCGGTCCACGCACTCAAGGGAATCAGCCTCAATTTCCGAAAGAATGAATTCGTTTCGATTCTCGGTCCTTCCGGATGCGGAAAGACTACTTTGCTGAACATCCTCGGTGGACTTGACCACTATACATCCGGCGATCTCATCATCGAAGGAAGATCCACCAAGGACTTCATCGACCATGACTGGGATATCTATCGAAACCACAGAATCGGCTTCATCTTCCAGTCCTATAACCTCATTCCCCATGAGAATATCCAAGAGAATGTCGAATTGGCCTTGACCATCTCCGGTATCGGAAAAGAAGAAAGAGCCAAAAGAGCCAGAGAAGCCCTCGACAAGGTCGGGCTGAAAGGTCTCTATAAGAAGATGCCAAACCAGCTCTCCGGCGGACAATGCCAGAGAGTCGCCATCGCAAGAGCTCTGGTCAATGAGCCGGATATTCTTCTCGCCGATGAACCCACCGGCGCTCTCGATAGTCAGACATCCGTCCAGATTATGGAACTGATCAAGGAAATTAGCAAGGACAAGCTCGTCATCATGGTCACCCACAATCCGGAATTGGCCTATCAGTATTCCACAAGAATCGTCAAGCTGCTCGATGGTGAACTCGTCGATGACTCCAATCCATATTCGTTAGAAGAAGAAAAGAAGGAAAGAGAAACCAGTGATTCCCTTTCCGAGAAGGAAAGAGCGAAAAGCGAAAAAGAGAAGGCCAAGATGAGCTGGTGGACAGCCTTCAAGCTCTCCGCCAAGAACCTCATCTCCAAAAGCAAGAGAACCGTCTTGACCATCATCGCCGCCTCGATCGGCATTGTGGGTGTCTC
>CAVCCX010000072.1:2126-6841 GCA_963600815.1 Bacteroides uniformis
TCCAACAATATCTATACGGATGATGACATCAACGGGAATGAAAACAACATCTATTCCCTTTCCGGAATCACGGCCATCGCATCAGCGATTCTGGAAAAGAAACTGGCGGACAATGGCTATGAAGCCTACGCTTCGACCATCAAGAGCTATTCCTCGACCTTCTCCCAGTCCATCAACAGCGAGGGATACCTTCTTGAGCAATATGACTTAGTCAACGGGCATGTCGCCACCAAGGAAGATGAAATCAATATCGTCCTTTCCTCCAACGAGGAACTCACTGACTTCATGCTGACCCTGTTAGGCTATTTCTCCCAGGATGAATTCATGAACATCATCTATAAGTTCAATACCGATGATGATGGAAATCCGGATAGCCGCTATGATGATGCCCTCTATCAGAAGACGAAGCAGTTTGCCATCGAAGACCTCATCAACAAGAATTTCACCTACTATCCGAATGATGTCGTGTTCACCAAGAATGAAAACTATGATCCGAATGCTGGAATGACCCAGCTTGCCATCAATGCCGACAAGGGACGTCCGTTCTACTATAACTACAACGAACAGGAATCCTGGAAAACAGAGAACAAAGGCATGAAGCTGAAAGTCGCCGGCATCCTCAAGCCGAAGGAAGGAAGACAGTATTCGACTCTCTCTTCTGGATTCTACTATACACCTGCCTTCACTGAGAAATACATGAAGGACAATACAGATTCTGAACTCACATCCTTCATCCGCTCCACAGCCAAGGAAGAGGAAAACAATCCGTCCTATTCCTCGACAACCTTGGTCACCGGTGGAGTGAGCATCACCACCGGCATCTACTATGATTTCAACTACAATGTCGATGGTGAGAGCAAGACTGGAAGAGCCTTGGTCGGTTCGACTTCCTCTATGCAGGGACTGATGTCTCTCTTCAGCCAGTATATGGGAGGAGGAAGCTCCTCAACTTCTACCAATGTGACCAGTGCTTCTTTGTCCTTGAGAGCCGTGGGTGGCATTCATCTTCCGCGATCCATCTCCTTCTATCCGAATTCCTTCAATGACAAATATCTTGTCACCGACTACCTCGACAAATGGAACAATAAGGAGACGACCCTGACCATCTCCGGAAAGGATGTCAGTCCAGAGCATCGCGAGGAAATCAAGTATACCGACAATCTTGCCGTCGTCATCTCCATCATCAATACGATCATCGATATCGTTTCCATCTCCCTGATCGCCTTTACCGCCCTCAGCCTTGTCGTTTCCACCGTCATGATTGCCATCATCACCTATGTCTCCGTCATGGAAAGAGTCAAGGAAATCGGCATCATCCGCGCCTTAGGCGGAAGAAAGAAGGATGTCTCGCATCTCTTCAATGCAGAGACCTTCGTCATCGGACTCCTAAGCGGTATCTTTGGCATCATCGTCACCTATATCATCCAGATCATCCTGAATCTCATCATCCATGCCAACTTCGCCCAGATCACATCCATTGCCGCCTTGCCGTGGTATATGGCACTCATCATCATCGTCATCTCCTTCCTATTGACCACCATCGCTGGCTTCATTCCAGCCAGAGGCGCAGCCAAGAAAGATCCGGTTGTGGCTCTCAGAACCGAATAATCGAAAAGAAGAACTTTCCATCAAAATCACTTTTGGTTCGGAAAGTTCTTTTTTCTTTGCCTGGAAAGCAATACAATATCCGAGTCATGAAAAAAATCAATCTCGGAAGCGAAAATACCTGGTCCGTCATCCTGAAGTTGGCCCTGCCGGCGATGCTCGCCCAGCTCGTTTCCGTCCTATACAACATCGTGGATCGAATCTATGTGTCCAACATGCCCGAGAACGGAAGTCTAGCCTTGGTCGGAATCGGTGTTGTCTCTCCGATTGCCACCTTCATCTCCTCTTTTGCGTTCCTGGTCGGACTTGGCGGTGCTCCTCTTTTTTCGATTTCCCTCGGGGAGAGAAACGAAAAGAAGGCACAGAAGATTCTTTCCAATGCCTTTCTTCTTCTGATCATCCTGAGCGCTCTCTTGATGATCATCTTCTATAGCGTGATGAAGCCGATGCTATATGGCTTTGGCGCCTCTGAATCCTCCTATCCGTATGCAAGAGACTATCTTGTCATCTATCTGATGGGAACCTTCTTCTCGGTCATCTCTTTAGGCCTGAACCAGTTTCTTTCCGCCCAAGGTGAATCCTTCAAGGCGATGATCACGACGACTTCAGCCTGTCTCTTGAATGTCGGATTGGATCCTCTTTTCATGTATGCGTTCAACTTAGGCATCCGTGGAGCCGCCATAGCCACCATCAGCTGTCAGTTCCTTTCCTTCTGCTTAGCCATCCTTTTCCTACTGAAGGGAAGCCGAATCAAGCTCTCCTTTGGCCAATATGATATCCGAACGATGAAAAGCATCTTCAAGCTCGGATTCTCTCCTTTCATCATCATGGCGACAGATAGCGTGATCGTCATTCTTCTCAACAGCATGCTCAAGCAATATGGCGGAGAGAAAGGCGACTACTATATCGAAGTGGCCACCATCGTAGTTGCATTCGAATCCTTGATCACCGGTCCACTACTCGGAATCAGCAGCGGAACCCAACCGCTTTTAGGCTACGACTATGGAGCGGGAAGAGTCGATCTCATCAAGAAGGCAGAAAAGCAGCTCACGGTGTTTGCTCTTGCCTTCTGTGTTGCCGCCTTTGGTCTTTCCTTTGTCCTAAGCAAGCCGTTCACCGAAATTTTCGTCGGAAGCCAGAATGAACCGGAAGTCATCACGGGAGCCGTAAAATATATCCGCTGGTATATGTATGGAATCATTCCTCTTGCCTTCCAGTATGTCTATGTCGATGGTCTGACGGGCATGGGGCAGGCAAAATATTCCATCTGGCTATCCATGAATCGAAAGATCGTTCTCCTTCTTCCCGCCATCGTCCTTCTTCCTCTCATCACCAAGGATGCCTCCCACTGTTTTTTAGCCGAACCGATTGCCGATATCCTGAGCGGATTTGTCTCTCTTATTGCCTACTTGATCATCACGCCGAAGATCCTGAAGAAAAGAAGTCTCGAATACAATTCCTCCCATTCCCGTGAAGAAGGAAAAGACATAAAGGAAAAAAGCAAAGAAACCGGAAACATTTGAAAAATAATCTATGAAATTCCGTTTCCTTGCTATATAATCTTTCGGAATACGTGGAGGTATTTCTAATGACTTGGTTTAACAAGCAGTCTAGACTCGTTCAGATCATTCTCCTTCTCATTCCGTTCGTCAACTGGATCGTCGAACTCTATGTTCGTATCACAGCTGTCCTTGAGAAGCCATCCACCGAGAACATCTTAGGTCTCATCTTAAGTTTGTTCGGCATCATCCTCGGCTGGGTCGATTTGATCTGGGTCTTGCTCTTCAATCATCTCTTCCTTTGCAAGTAAAAAAATATCGTTATCGAATTTTTCCGCACTGCCAAGCAGTGCGTTTTTTATTGGACTGAAATCAGATAGACATGAAGACAGGGTGTCTTCAGGCAATTCGCAGAGGAAAAAGAGACTCCATTTTTCCTTATGGCCTGCATCAGCCTTGTGGAATAGTCCTGATTGTCAAGAGAGTCGATTTTCACTTCCAATGGCTTTCCAATGAAAAAGACGTGAGCCGAAACAAACTTCTCTGCTTCCTCAAGAGAATGGAACACACACCGGTTCTGTACATGATAGTTCCACTCTGTCTCTGTACAACGGATTCCTGGAAGTTCTTTATACTGGTGCGTCATCTTCACCTCTTTGTCTGTCACGTTAAGATAGGCATGTATCTTTCCAGAAAGATCGAATGTGATATCGAGATGATAGTATTCCTGATCGATCTTGACGACATTCCAGGCGTGGCTTTCCATGATTGTGGGAACTCTCATGCCCTTTCCAAAAAGAACAAGCGAAGGAATATTCAGGTAGTCGAAAACCATCTTGGCCGCCAAGGAGATTCCTTGGCAGCATCCCCTGTTCTCCATCAGAGGACCTACAATCGAATGCATTCGAGGAGAGGAGACATCATAGGTGATGTTCTTCAGAAACCAGTCATGGACATAGAGAATCTTCTTATAGGAAGAAGGAAGATTCCTTATGGGGATGAAAGCCTGTCTGATGCGGCTTTGCATCTGAAAAAGCATTCTTTTGGATTCCTCAGCAGGAATTTCTCTTTCCAGAATGAGGACCTTCTGGAAACCGACCTGAGAAAAAAGATACCGACCCGAAAGATAGAAAATCTCCGGATGATCATTTTTGACAGCATCGACAATCTTCTGTCCACTCTCAAATGAGGATATCGGAAATTCTATCTTTTCCTCATCCGTAGAAAGAAGAGAAAGAAGTTCGTCATATTTCCTTTGTTCGTCATTCGATAGAAGATTCCGATAAAACTGATACACTGCCATAAAATCCACCTGTCTATTTCTTATGTTTATTATACAATAGAACCTTTCGATCCCAAGAAAAAGTTGTAACAGAAAAGCCGCCAAATGGTGGCTAGAAAGGCTAAATAAGTGTTCAGACAATGGTGTTCTTAATCAGAATCCTCCTCATAATAATAGAATATCCTTCAGTCCTGCATCTCCTTTTTCAGTTTCTGGACATCCGAGATCGGCATATGAAGAAGCTCGGCAATCTTTTCTTCTGAATAGAGACCATCTCTCAAAAGGGTCAGGCAGACTTGTTCATTGGCTTCTATCTTGCCTTTCTCCAC
>CAVCCX010000073.1:0-2949 GCA_963600815.1 Bacteroides uniformis
CCATCGATACATTGGTTTGGAAACAGGGTATGGCAAACTGGGAAAAGGCAGAAACTCTTCCTGAATTCAATGGAATGTTCCCACCTGTGATTCCACATCCATAAGCACAGACGCATTTATCCGTTTTGAGACAATGAATCGCAAGGAGAGCATGAACATGGAAGAATCAAAGAAAGTCGAAGTCGAGGTCTTATTGAGCTTGCCGAATACTACTACGGAAAATAATGCAGAAGAGACTTTCATTTTTGACTCCGATTCTGAAATGGATTCATTATCGAGCAAAGCGGATAAATGGGATTACATTGTCGCCATTGGATCGGGCATCCTCTGCGGTATGCTCGATGTCTTTTGGGTCGGTGATTTTTCTTTATCTGAAGGAAGAGACATCGTTGAAAGCAAAGTCGAAGGATTTGTCATAAAAATTGCGCAATGGAAAGGATGCCCTTCCGATAACTTAGAGGAGTGTATCCGATTCTTAGAAAAGAAATTTCCGATTCCTTCCGATGGAAACACGGCTGATTTCGGTGGCGGACTCCAGCATCATCTTCGAGATTTTGCCCATCATCCGTCCATCATCGGACTTGTTTTCTCTATGCTGACCCAATTCACAGGAAAATCATATGGAACAGATGCCTCCGGGAAATTCATCATGGTCGATGTTCCTGAGAACAAGAAATACCTCATTGGAAATGATATACCAACAAAGATAATATACGGAACCGTCATTTGGTTCTTCCACCTTGTCAGCGATATGGCTGGCTCGAGCAGTACAGCCTCATCAAGCGGAGGGACTGGAATCCCAGGACCGATCCTTTCTTTTGCCAAGGAACTTTCTGCTCTTCCATTCTTCCAGAATCTGAAGGTGGAGAATCTATCTATTTCTCAGATTCTTTCGAAGATTTTCAATGGAACTCTTTTTGCAGAACATGATGAGAATGGAAAAATCATCAAGGAAAGTGTCTTTCCGATGGATTTGAGAGGTGAACTTGCTGTTCTGATTGAATTAGGAAAGCAGGCTCTTCCTGTTATAGCCAACGAATGCATTGTCCGAACATTCTATATGCTTCGAAGATTGTTTGAAGAAGTCAAAGAGAAACAGATCACATGTTTGGATGATTTCAAGAAAATACCTCCAAAGAACTACCTTCCCTACCATTCTCCGACATTGACAAGGATGCTGACTGTCGCAACAGGTGTCTTTACCACATTGGATCTCACTGACGCATTTCTTTCACAGAAATACTGGGTTGCCGTCAACTTTGTCGGTGTCAGCCGATTTATCGTTGCCCTTGGAAACGAAATCGTCTGGACAATGAAAAGAAGAAATGTGAAACATATAAAAGATGTATATGAGAAGATCAATCAAAACATCTATGGGAATACATACGTCAAGATGGATGGAAAAAAGCAGGATGGAATGGACTTCGATAAGTTCGGATTGAACGAAGAAGAAACAGAGATTCTCTACAATGTCGAATTCTATAAGACCCTTCATGATATCGAAACAGCAAAATTGATTGTCGGCAATGAATCCATTCTCAAAAAGAAAAGAGAATGGCTCGAGGAATGGAAAACATACCTGAGCGAGAACTATTCCCGATTCATCAATAAGAAGGATGCCCAATTGCATTGGTATTCCTTAGTAGAACTTCAGAAGAAAATCGAAGAGAATGACCCAAAGAAAACATGGCTCCGCCTTGTCTTATTGGAAGCCATGCTTTTCGAACCCTATTTCCCATTGACCTTGGTCAATGATAAAAAAGGAAACACGGTTTTAGATAACAAATACAAAGCCTTGCAGAATTCCATCACAGGATACAAGTGGAAGAATGGAGATCAGTACTTAGAGGTTCTCTCTTGCAAATACCTGCCTTTAGGTTATGTTAGCCGTCTAAGAAAATCATATGATCGAATCCAAAACGAACTGAATGAGACCTTTAAGAAAACACTCCAGACTGTCGGAATCGCTGTTGCCGTTGGAGTTGCGACCGCTTTGACTCTTGGTGCATTTGCACCAAGTCTCGCTGTCCTTTTAGTCGGTTCTGAATTCCAGGGACTCGGCGGTGCAGCATTGACCAGTGCATGCCTAGCCTATCTCGGTGGTGGAGCCATCGCTGCCGGAGGAGCCGGCATGGCAGGAGGAACGATGGTGATTGTCGGAGGCGGTGCTGTTCTTGGAATGGGTATCGGTTCGAGTGCCAGCGGAATCTCTCAGACGATGAGTCAGATTGGAAAGAAGGCAATGGTTGCCCAGACTTCAAAACTGATGGTCACGACAGAGGAAATCTTCATCAATGACGAAAAAGATATCCAGTATGCCTCTTTCATCTATGAAAGATACGTACAGAATATCGAGAAAATCAAAAAGGAGATTGTCGACCTCGAACTCAAGATGAACATCGCTGATAGCAAGGAAAAGAAGAAGCTGAAAGCAAGAATCAAAAACCTGCAAGAGACTGTGGATGTGATGGTGATTGCCATGAAGAACATGAACAGATATATCAACGAATTCAAAAACGGAATAGAAAAATCCTAAACAAGAAATATAACATGAACTTTTATGACGATCATAAGAAATGGCTATTCATATTTGAATGCACAATAGGAGATATTATGAAGAAATTGGATAAGATATTCGTCGCTATGCTCTCTTTGTCGATGGGATCGACATCCCTAACCAGCTGCAGTAAGATCAGTGACTTCTTCCAAAATGTCGGAGATGTTGCCAACAATGTCATCGATACCATCAAAGACTGGGGTTCAGAAGCTTGGGAGAATACGCTCGATTGGGGTTCGGATACATGGGATACCGTCTCCAATTGGGGAAAGTCGACCTGGACACAAGTTGTCGATTGGGGCACAAACACCGGTGAAGCAGTCGCCCAATGGGGAGAGACCGTCATCGATGGAACAAAGAATTTTTTCTGTTCTGTCGGTGATTATATATTG
>CAVCCX010000073.1:2959-6805 GCA_963600815.1 Bacteroides uniformis
TACGATTGCTTTCGGCTTAAGGAATGATGTCAATGACATTACATTTTCAGATGGCCTTGAAGAAGACGGAAAAGAAGAAGACTGGAATTCTTATTCGGATGACTTCGAAGCAATCAGTTATTCCTTAATCACGACGCAGCTCGAAAAAGTCTATGATGTCTTCCCCGCAACGATTGAGATTCCAAGCACCCACCAAGAAATCCATGGCTATGCCTTCACCGACTATGAGACAACCTATACGTATCATAAGGATCAGGATGATCAGAAGAACTATTATGGCACCGGATTCATTTCTCTTGTCGGCGAACTCGAAATTCCAGAAACCGACATCCAGCAAGGAATCGAAATAAGGGATGTGGAATCGAGTGATTCCTCAAAGCACTACATTTATTCGTATGATTGCAATTCTTTTCAGACGCACTGTGTCGTCAAAGGCCAGTATTTGAAATATGGCGTCAATGCCAACCACCAAATCTATTACTCGAACACTGACTACAATGGAAGCTATGACACTTCCTTAGGCGGCTTATATTCCTTTGATGAAAAAAAGTATATCTACGGAGAGGAAAATGGTTTTACCCCTCAGAAAGGAAACATTATTTCCGAAACTTTAGATACGGAATCCTATGAGAAAGAAACAAAGAATGCATTCTTATCTGGAATCTCCATTGCATTCAAGGATTTCAAAAATATCATTTCAGGTTCGGTTTCTATCGTGAAGACTTTGTTTGACAAATTGGATGCCCAAACGATATTCGGATATAAAATCGGTGATTTGAAGAAGGCGGTCTCGAATACAAATGAAGATGATATTGCGACAGTGACAGATAAGAAAGTCGCGATTCATTCTGTCGATAATGAAGTCCCATCGACATTGAATGCAACAGCGAAATGGATTGTTGCGCTCTGTACTTGTGTTGTTTTGATTTCATCTATTGTACTTCCACTCATTTTCAAAGCGACTGCCATCGTATTACCTCTTAAGGTTATACTCACTTCCCTTAGAACGGCGTCTATAAAATTAACTCTTCGGACAATTGTGAAAAACAAGAATTTCACAGATGTCAATTGGATTTACATAGCCTTTTCCTCAGTGGTCAGTGGAATTACCGCAATAATAAACATAAAAAAAGAAACTCCAATTGCAAAAATCATCACAAAAAAGATAAGAAAGACTTCATTGAAATTCATGAAAGAGAAGGTGCTATCGTCTTTCTCGCTTGTTTCATGTCTTGCATTAGCCATCCATTTATCGAGTACGATTTGTACAATCTATAAAGGTCTGTTGAATTGTGTATCTAAGGTCTCTCCTACAATATCAAATAAAATCTCAACCGCAATCAAAAACAAGACGCTGACAATCACGAACAATTTAGAAGATTCGACAAATGAATCGACAGAGACAGTGGTAGCAGAACAAACGGCAGATTCAGTTGAACAGGCATCGACTGACTCAGACACCGTTTCCTTTATGACCCAAAAATCCATTCAGTCTCTTCCCAGTGAGGAAAACTCATATTTTGCAATCACGAATGAAAATGGTGATAGTATCTCAAAAGCCGAGCTTCTCAAGAATGATGGAAATGGATATTTGACATTGAAAAATTTTTCTTCCGGAAACAAATATGCTTCATCCTTTATCAATCAGAAGGGAGAAACGCTCAATAGAATATCAATCAAAAACGGATCTGTTCAGTTCCAAGAAATAAATTCCATCAGTGTCTCCACTTCTTCCTGGAAGTCTTTGATTGGAAGCCGAACAGATAACATAAAAATACTTGATGATTCCTTGAAAAACATGATCATAAATGATTCATCGAAAGTGTCATCCGATGTTCGAGATTATTTCACCAACAAGGGAGTCGCCTTTGAGAATTTATCCTATTCTGACTTTGATGATATGAGAAGAGACTTGAATAAAACATGGCATGAATGTGAAGACAGAACAACTGGATTGCTAATTGACAATACAATCCATAATGCCATTTCCCATATCGATGGCTATTCACTGATAAAGGCAATCACTGCATATTATTTCCCAGGCAAAATCGTTTTAACAGCGAAATAACATCTCAATTTCCAAAAAATTCAACGCCTACAAAAAACGGAGGAGCAGACCATATGAAAGATTTTTCTGATTTCGAAATCGAGTTCTGTCTGAAGCGGAATGCCTATTGTGGCATCTATCATGAAGACGGCTCATTATGGGATAAAACTCATAAAGAACAAATCTATCGATTCCATGAAATATTTGAAGATGCTAATGGACAAGACCAAATAGCAGAAGATATAGGGATTCTCTTTGAAACATACATCAACTTCTTTAAGAACAATGATTCCTTCTATGATTCATTCACACTGAATGAATTCTCTGAAAAAGAATTGGAATTCATGAAAGAAGTGATTTCTCATCTGAATCCAGAGGAAATATACCGTTCCTTTTCGAATGAATGATGATTCTTCAGTCCTTTCGTCTTCGGATGCAAAAGATATATAGGCATCAAAAAAGCCGGCACTCAGGCCGGTCTTTTTTGATTTCTATTCATCCGAACTCGATATTCGGATACATGTCGAATGGCGGGGAAAGAAAGAATCGAACTCTCGACAACGGTTTTGGAGACCGTAGTTATACCACTTAACTATTTCCCCAGTGGTGACAAGCGTGTAATAGTTTACGATTTTTCATACCCACTTGTCAAACCGAATGAAGGAATATCAGTGAATTTCTTTGGCAATCTTGGAGACAAGAGACATATCGGCCTTGCCGGCATAGTCTTTTTTGAATGTCATCATGACATTCTTCATGGACTTGTCTTCCAAGGAAGAGATGACTTTGCGGATTTCCTCTTCACTCATCATCTTGGGAAGATAGGCCTTGATGATCTCAATCTGGGCCTGGGAAGCATCAGCTTCCGCTTCTTTGTTGGCAGAGGCATACATCGCTTTCTCCTCTTCCAATTCCTTGACGACCTTGCTGAGAATCGAAACCATATCGGCATCCGTCATTTCCTGATTCTTCACTCTCTTGTCGGATTCCATCTTCTGATAGTATCCGATCACGACACCAAGGACGGATTGTGCATTCACATCCTTGTTCTTCAAGGCATTCATCTTTGCCTTCTTCAGATCCAATAATGTAACCATATATTTTCATTTCCTCCTATTTTTTATCGATGATACTCTTATACGCCTTGAACCCTTCATTGATGATCTCCAACGGATTTTCCACCACACGGACAGGAATCGAAAGAAGATGCTGGAAGTAGTCCTTGCATCCGGCAAGAAGCGAACCGCCTCCGGAAAGATACATGCCGTTCTTGGAAAGATCGGCTGCCAGTTCCGGTGGAAGGGATGCGATGACATCCGTGATCTTCAGTCCGATGATATTCGCTAGAGGAAGAAGGCAGTTCCGGATTTCCCCAGAGGAGACGACAGAACCTGTCGGAAGAGAAGTGATGGTATCTCTTCCCTTGACTTCCGCCAGCCGGTTCTCTGGAATCGTCCCGAGGCTTCCGATCTTCATCTTCAGGTATTCCGCACTCTGTAGTCCGATCGCCACATGCTGGTTTTGGATCATATATCTTCGGATAGCTTCATCAAAGGCATCGCCAGCCACAAAGGAAGACGCACTCTCGACAACCTCCCCTAAAGAGAGACAGGCAATATCCGAGATTCCACTTCCGATATGGCAGATCAGAGTCGCCGTGGGAGAAAAGACATTCTTTCCTGCTCCTAAGGCCGCCAGACGTGCCTGTGATTCGATATAGATTTCCTTGGCACCGAGTTTCGTCGCCATATCGATGATGACTTTTCTGTTGACCTTCGAGCAGTTCGAAGGAACTGCGA
>CAVCCX010000074.1:0-6784 GCA_963600815.1 Bacteroides uniformis
CTTACAAAATATTTGTATAATAGAACAAAAATCACTTATAATTTTATTAAGGAATCACTTCCTATCTTTTTTAGTCTACAAAATGAAGAAACGAAACAACGGACAACTCAAGATTATCGCGGCGACAAGCATGTCAATCTTTTCATTGGCAGCTGTTTTCATTGCGACAGCAGCCTGGTTTACTGTCTCAAGAAAAGTCGATTCCAATGGCGATGGATTTGAAGTGACTGCCTACGATGGACTCATCGAAAACATATCTCTCTATAAACAAAGCAGTTATTCTTCATTCGATAATACCTATACCTATTCCTATGAGAAGAATAGCATTGTCGATATCAAGGTCAAAGAGAATGGAAGCCTAGACTATACAAAACCAACCGATGCGATGATGGATCCCTATGATGGCTATTTCTATCAGACACCAATCTCCGTCCTTGTTCTTGTCAAAATCAATACGGAAGTCGCAAAGAAACATACAGGTGGAATCAAGATCACGCCATTATCCAAGAAATCCGAAACGGAATTGAAAAACAGTACAACACTGAAAGAGACTGATAATTCTCTTTCGAACATCCTTCAGTTTTCCTATGTCGATGTTTCGACATCTACTTCTAGTATTTCCTATTCGAAGAACAGTTTCATTCAGAAAAATAATGATCGATTCATCGAATCCTTCATGAATGTCACCTCCGGAAGCAGTGGTTCCATTGCCACCTATCAGTCATCCTTGAATGGATACACTTATGAATATGATTCCTATAAGGATGAAACGGAGGATTCTTTCTATATCGGATGTGTCTTTGAATACAATACAACCAATATCGAATATATCTACAGTATCAATATCGCCAATGAGGCCATCAATGATATCAGCATCGGACAATCATTGACCTACATTCAGGATTTCTATTTCAGGATTGCATAATTATGAGAAAGAAAACAAAAAGATCACTTATCATCACCACGTTCCTATCCAGTCTTGTTCTTGTCTATATCGGAACAACTCATACTTTAGGATGGTTTGATACCAAGATCAATTCACCGATTGAACTCATCAAAGGGCAATCCACTTCTGCCTATTTCTATGATGGAAAAGGAACGAAGGAAAATCCCTATATCATCACAAACAGAAGACATCTCTATAATCTAGCCTGGCTTCAGTATATCGGGCATTTCAATCAGGCTGATGAAACAGGAGTGATCACGCCTGTCTATTTCAAGATAGCAGAAACAACCGCAGTCGAAGGAGCGACAACCACCGATGCGAAATATACCACTCCTGCGGATATCGATTGTTCAGGCCTTGTCCTTCCTCCAATCGGAACAAGCCAATATCCCTTTGTCGGAGTCTTTGATGGAAATAGTTCCATCATCAGAAACTATACTGTCACGGATTCCTTAAAAGACATGACCAATGTCCCAACCGGAATCAAAAATAACAATACCTATATCGATGACAATGGAAAATTGAAGCATTGTTCCATCATCGGAACTTTTGGTGTGGTCGGACTCCTCGATGATAAGGTCAAAGCAGTGGATAGTTCAAATTCATCGACGACCTTCACCATATCAGGAGGAGTAAAATCCAGCGTCAGCAATTTCTACATCGATCAGGTCAATATAAAGCCGACAGCAGACAATACCTTGGCCGGACTCATTGTCGGCTATGCCAATGCCAATGTCTCCTATTGTGGTGCCTACAGATCCAAAATCGAATTTACAGCAAATACATCCAAACTGGATGCCAAAGTCTCCGATGAAGATGCCTTTTCGAATGTCAGCTCCTATACCCTGATTGGAGACTATAATCCAACCGCCGTCACCTGGGAAGATAGACCCGGACAAGGACAGAATCAAGGCTCGGGTGGAAGTATTGATTTCGCATCTTTATCAAAACGTATAACCTACATTTTAAAAAGCAAAAATATATCAACAAAAAAATACAATGGATCAAATTATTATTATTCGAGTGCATATAATTCCTCGCTTTATCTATCTTCAAGTTCGGGTTATGAATGGAGTTATAACGGTTCAGTCCAAAGTGCAGGCTTTCAAGGAAATTCTTCAACTGGATATACTTATTTTCCATTGAACATAGATTTATCAACTGCAACAATCACCTCCGATATTTCATCAACGAATCTTGGCTCCTATTATACAAGCCAGGATCATACAAATGATGGAGAACCTGTTTTAAGTACAAATACTGGCTATATAGTCGGGTATAATACTCTCGGAAACTCAACTCCAAGGCTCTTTCATAGAAGGGATGATGGTTCCGGTTATGGAATCAAATATTCCATAGGTTCACTAAGCAAAGGCACCAAATTAAAGGACGAAACTGTATTTAACAAAACAAATATATCTTTGTTTTATTGCACAAACGATGGAAGCACTTATAGAATAGAGGATGATGATTATTCATCTAAAAATTTCAATAATCCAACATCGACTTATTATAAAGGAACAAAATCCTTGCAAAGTCTTAATTTCTCAGAATACAGCAAGACAAAAGAAGCATTCATCGAAATGCTTAAAAGTGGTACAACTTCCTCAATGCTACAAAATGGTTATATAGGTTTCAGCTATTTGCAATTTTTTAGGACAAAAGAACTCACAACCCCTATATCCTTTAACAGCATACAGTTAAATAAGAATTCTTATGATAACTATCAAATGTATCCGGGTGGAATTAATTTTAGCATCAATCAAAAAGGTTTCCTAATGAAGATGATATTGTCAAACCAAACAACATCTGATGAAACGAATTTGCCTACCATTTATTCTATAAAAAGGACCTACAATGAAAACACTCAAACATATGAATGTTCAGACCCTCAATTGATTTATAAAATATATAAAAAGAATGATGGCACTTATACATTTTATACGGATAATGACGCATCTGATATTTATGAAACAGATAGCAATTATACTCTTGTAAATAATTTGCAATACATGTATAACAATTCATGTTTTATAAATTATGCGGCCTACTATTTTGAAATTCCTTTACCAAAAGGCGATTATCTGATCACTAATTCAACCAACGAAAATAAAGGATCCTCCGCTTTATACTTGGACATTTGTGCAAACGCGGGCGAAGCCGAAGAAGAAACGGATTTCAAAATCGAAAAGATCGATTTCGTCTATTCCAATAATCAAACAGCGACAAAACCAACTGTCAGCTTGATTGATTCGGAAGGATATGTTATTTCAGATGTCATCTTCTCATTGAATGGAACATCAACATCTCAGGTTTTCTATTTCTATCGATTGATTGAATCATCCGGAGAGAGTACAACCTATACTGTCTATTATGGAAAATCAACTACAGATGGCTTAACAATATCGAAATCAGGCTCTGGAATTGCAACAGAAAATTATTCGACAGCTGATTGGACTGCTTCTGCATAAGAACAAAACACTGTCATCCAATTTTATATTTCACAATGAAATGGTAAGTTTTATAAAGCAAATAAAAAGTCAATATATAAAGAAAGAATAATTGGAAAAGTGTAAAACCATTCTACGATAAATCACTCGCATCTCTACGTGATACTCACGTAGAATTTTATCCATTTTCTCTTGTCAATTTATATGTTTTCGACTAAAATAAGATTGTATCGTGTTTTGGTCGAAAGGAGACTTTATGAATTATATTCGAAGAGACATGGAAGAACTGATTACTCAGCTTACAAAAGAATATTCCTGTATTCTCATCACAGGCCCAAGACAAGTCGGAAAGAGCACAATGCTTGATCATATCGATTCCAATAGAAGCAAGGTCACATTGGATGACTTACAGGAAAGAAGCCTTGCAAGAAATGATCCAGAGATGTTTTTGAAGGTTCATAAAACACCTCTATTGATTGACGAAGTGCAATATGCTCCTGAACTTTTCACATACATAAAAATCATGATTGACAATGGTGCAGAACCAGGAAGCTTTTGGTTGACTGGATCTCAGAGCTTTCAATTGATGAAGCTTGCTCAAGAAAGTCTTGCAGGAAGAGTTGCTTTACTGAATCTTTCCTCTCTTTCACAGCATGAAATATTTGCTGACAATGAGCTTGAGCCTTTCAGTATATCATTGGATAGTCTTCAAAAGAGAATGGTCAAGAACAAAGAAGCAGATGTAAATGAAATATTTAGAAGAATCTGGAATGGAGGAATGCCCGGTCTTATAAGTGGGAAATATACAAACCATGACATCTTTTTTTCAAGTTATCTACAGACCTATATTTCCCGTGATCTAAAAGAAGATATCACTTTCAAGAATGATAGTCTGTTTGTCGATTTCATCCGTGCTGTCGCATGCAGGATCGGCCAGGAATTGGATGTTCATTCCGTTGCTAGCGATGTCGAAATCTCAGATGACACAGCCAAGAGATGGCTAAATATCCTTGAGAAATCCGAAATCATATTCTATTTGCATCCGTATTCAAATAACCTACTGAAACGTGTTGTCAAAACACCAAAAGTCTATTTCTTTGATACCGGTCTCGTCAGCTATTTGACAAAATATTCCAGTCCAGAGATATTGCAGAACGGATCCATCAATGGAGCAATACTTGAAAACTATATCGTATCCGAGATTAGAAAATCCTATATGAATTCCGGAAAAGAATCCTATATGTACTACTATAGAGACAAAGAAAAACGTGAAATCGACCTCATTCTGGAATCAGATGGTCTCATCCATCCGATTGAAATCAAGAAGTCATCCAATCCGACATTATCCATGGTCAGGAATTTCGACGTTCTAAAAAAAGCAAAGATTCCACTTGGAATGGGTGCTGTCATCTGCATGAAAGATCAATTGTCAGCACTCGATAAGAATACTTTGATAATTCCAGTGTGGTCTATCTGATGCATTGGGCAAATGATTCCTACTTCATTTTTATCTTCATAATAATCAATCAAGAATTTCTTATATTCATCGCACCTTTCAGTAGAAACAACAATGATTCCCTTTGCATGACTTATCAAATAATGATTTGCAAAGAGAACCGCAGTTTTCTTATTTCCATCTAGAAACAGTTGTTTCTTCGTTACATAGAGTAACAATTCAATTGTTTTATCAATCATATCTATATCACGATTCAGAATATCATCCAATTCCTCTTTCACTTCCTGTTCAATTAGCAAAGGCGGAATATATGTTGAACCACCAATCGACACGGGTACGCTTCTGATTCTTCCTGCAACAAATGAAAAGCCAGCTTCAATAATCTGATTGATCTGACATAAGACAACATAATTTGTGGGATATGAAAGAACTCCATCCGATAAAATAAACTCCCAAGCTCTTTTAAATCGACAACCTTCATGACATCGGATGCAGTCATATTCATGACCTTACCGCTATTCACAATCGTTTCTGTGTCTGAATAGGTTGTTGCAACGCCTTCAAGAAGTGCCTTTTTATAAATAGAAGCAACCATATTTCTTCTAGCTAAGGCAATATTTATTAAAGCTTCATTATCGAGTTCACTTGTTTGATAATGAATAAGGTCTAATTCTCTTATTATTTCCTTCAGCCTCTTTTTATATTGTTTCGATAATACATTGTTTTCTAATATGACATTATAAAGAACGGTGCTACATTCACCAGCATACTTGCTTCGTTTGATTCCACTTTCGCCGTAATGAACATAAATATACTGTTTTGCATCTTTTGTTCTAATTTCGATTGCACCGTAAATCATCTTTTCCAGTCTAGGCTCAATCAATTCTTTTTCATGTATCAATTCCATCAGTTCCATAAAAGCATCAATGAAAAAGAAGTAGTCAATGCTATCAAAGAAGATCCGACACTCTCTTCAAATGTAATTGCTTAAAAACTCAATCTATCAACAAGAACCGTTCAAAGAAGTCTCTCTTCTATGATAGAAATGGTACGATCAAGAGAATCGGCACCATCAGAAGAGGACATTGGGAAGTCATAAACTAGAACAAAAACTGTTGAACATCATACTATATGGGGATACTAAACATCAAATCAAAAAAGCCATATAAATCGGCAAATAAACCACATCATTATCAAAATTAAGTGGTTTCGGAGAAATGACTATTTTATTGAATTTCAGTTGTGGATACTTTAATTTCAAGGTATCCAGTGATGAAGTTGTAAATCTTTTTGTTGATTTCACTTCGATAGCTGTTAGTTTTCCATGAATAAATGTCACAAAATCGATTTCATATCTTTTCGAATTATATTCAAAGGTATGATAGTAGGTCTTTCTATCATTGCTGACTAAGCTTTGAATCACATAAGATTCATATAAACTGCCAAAATTTGCTCCATCCAAATTACCAGTACGAATCTTAAGATAAGTTTTCTCACTATCTTCATTCGTATCTCCAATCAATGAGCTTAGCATAAGACCAATATCAAGGGGATAAAGCTTGAAATCATTTTTTTCCTTAACAAGCGATCCAAAGCTCAAATCAGATGTACGATAGACAGAGTTCACAATTTTAGAATCCTCAAGATCTTTTAAAGACCTTTGATAAGAAAGCACCATCTGTGGATTCCTAGCATTTGTTTTTACTCTTTTCGACCATGATTTCAAAGCTGGAAGCATGGAATTATAAATATTCAAACTATTCGTCTTAGATTTATTATCATGTTTTCTTAAATCATCTTCATACAGTTTCAATATATCCTGCTTTTCTTTTTCACAACGCATAAATGAGTTTGTTTCCTGATATAAAGAAATCACCTTTGGCATACCACCTAAGGCTAAGTAGAGTCTGAAGTCATCCATCAATTGTTTAT
>CAVCCX010000075.1:0-6663 GCA_963600815.1 Bacteroides uniformis
TACCAAAAAAGCCCTGGGTTAGACTCCTGGGGCATTTGTTTTAGAAGAAAAGGGGTCGACGAATCAACTTTCAGAAAAAGTTAATTTCGTAACAGCCCCTTCTCTCCTGTGAAGAAATCAGTGAAGAACAATACAAGGAACTTCTCTCATTGAACGAGAATGACCCCTATCTTCACTGCAAGAACATCCAAGAACAGAGAGAATATCCTGAAATCATCCAAAGAGCTGTCCGGATGGAAAGACAAAGAAAGTATACGCAAAAGAAGAAAGAAGAATATTCCATGAAATATGCAGCTTGGAAAAGAAATGGAAGATACGACATCTACCCTATCGAAGAAGATGATGAAGAAGATGATTTCTATCTCAGAGAAGCTCTTCTTCATGTGGAGGCTCACTGATGGAAATGATCTATCTCAACACAATCGTGTTTAACAAAAGCCTTGTCGATGGTCCAGGCGTCAGAACCCTCGTCTTCTTCCAGGGATGCGATATCCATTGTCCATTCTGCCAAAATGAATCCACATGGGATATCAAGAAGGGGAAGGAAATCTCCATTGATGACTTATTCAGAATCATCAAAGAGAAGTCCTTCAACAAGAAGGTGACCATCACAGGAGGAGAACCTCTTCTGCAGAAAGAAGGACTTCATAGGCTTGTGAAGATGCTCGATGAGGATGGATTCGATATTGCCCTCTATACAGGACATCAGAAAGAAGAAGTTCCAGAAGAAATCATGAAGCATCTAACCTATCTGAAATATGGTCCCTTCATCCAAAAAGAGAAGACATCCATCAAGCCGTATGTTGGGTCAAGCAATCAGATATTCGAAAAACTGAGGTAAAAAAAGATGAAACAGACAAACAATGAAAATGCGGCCAACAGAATCTCCTATGTCGGAAACAACTACTCCATCGGAGAAAAAGAAGTCAAGAAGGAAATCCTGAAGAGTTTTCCTGAGGAATGGAGAAAACTCCATGAAAGCGGAATGATTCATATCCATGATCTTGATGCCTATGGGCAGACCTACAACTGTCTCACCTTCAATCTGAAGGAATTCCCCTATGATGAATTCACAGGATTATCCAATACCCAGGCCATCATCCATCTCTTCCAATATTTCAAAATCCTCATCGAGGAAATGGGAAATGAGCAATCCGGCGGTATGGCCTTTGCCAATTTCGAGAATGAAGTCGCTGAAATACTCGAAAAGACAACCGAGAATCTTTCCGATGCTGATTTCTCTCTTCTCGATGCTTCCATTCGTGAATTCATTCTCTTCTGCAATGACAATCACACGCGCATGGGAATGACAAGCTATTATGTGACCCTGAATATCGGCTTGGCGAAAAATGACCTTGCAAGAAGAATCGATGAGATGCTTCTGGATAATTTCGAAGACCTGGGGGACATGGTCTATAAGCCGAATATCGTCTTCAAGGTGAAGCAAGGAATCAGCCGATATCCAGAGGATAAAAACTATGATCTACTGAAGAAATCCCTTCTCCTGACCGCCAAGAAGATGATCCCGACCTATCTTCTCTGTGACTGCGATGAAGATAAGAATGTCAACCCCTATCTTCTTTCCATTATGGGATGCAGGACGAGGGTCGTGGATGATCTCTATGGAAAGAAAGGTGCCATCGGAAGAGGAAATATCGATAATATTTCCATCAATCTTCCTCGGATTGCTTTGGAAATCGATAAGGAATACAGAGAATCCTCCATCGAGGAGAAAGTCTCGACCTTCAAGAAGAGATGGACGGATGTCGCTGAGAAAGTCAAGGATATCCTCATCGACCGCTATGAGAAACTCATCAGACACGAAAAAACGTGCTTTCCTGTGAATTCGAAAAGGAATCTGTGGTGTGTGGATTTCAGCAAGTCTGAAAATCTGGAAGAAATCTTCAAGCATGGGACCCTGTCCATCGGATTCATCGGGCTCTCCGAGGCAATGGAGGTTCTGTCCGGAGAAAAATATTATGCCAATTCGGAAAACTATATCCTGGCCTACTCCATTGTCAAACACATGCGTGACTACTGTGATTTCCTAAGAAGGGAATACAAACTGAATTTCAGCCTCTTGGCGACAAGCGGAGAACTGATCAGCGGACGATTCACCCAATTGGACAAAAAGGAATACCGGCCTCAAATCGATATCTTCTCGAAAGGGTTCTATACGAATTCCTTCCATGTGGAAGTCGATTCGAGACTTCCAGCCTATAAGAAACTCCAGATCGAAGGATTGTTCCATACATTATGCAATGGTGGATCCATCTCCTATGTCGAACTCAATGAAGCTCCATTAGGGAATTTCGAAGGTCTGGATGAATTGGTCGAAGTTGCCATTCATGCCAGTGTTCATTATCTGGGATTCAACTTTCCAAAAGATGTCTGCAATGAATGTAATACAGCTGGTGTATTTGATGAATGTCCGCATTGCCATAGCAGGAATATCACGAGAATCCGACGAGTCTCCGGGTATCTCGAGATATTGGATGGATTCACCATCGGGAAGAAGAACGAAGTCAGAAACAGGGAGGGAAACTGAATTGAAATACTATATTTCAGATCTGCATCTAAGAGATCAGGCGATATTCGATAAGTGCCATAGACCATTTGAAGACTTGGAAGACATGGAGAGAGCAATCATCGAGAATTGGAATTCGAAAGTGAAGGATGAGGATGAAGTCTATGTTTTAGGCGATATTGCCAATGAGAAAATATCCACAATCGAAGTTTACCGAATGCTGAAAGGAAGAAAGCATCTCATCATCGGAAATCATGACCATGTGATTCTCGATGAGATAAGGAAATCGGATATCTTCCTCGATATGAAATTCATCGATGTCATCATGGATTTGGACTATAAGGTGTGTCTTTGTCATTATCCACTGATGGACTGGATGGAATTCAATCGGAATGGCTATCTCGTTTATGGCCATGTCCATAACAAAACAGAAAAGAATGGACATGCCTATAAAGAGATAAAGGAATATTATGCGGATAAGCCAGCTTATAACTGTGGCGTGGATGTCAATGACTTCGCACCTGTGAGTCTAAAAGAGATGATGAAGAACAAGGAGGACAAGAAAGATGATCCATATATCTATTGAGGGCATGGATGGTGTCGGAAAGACATCCACCAGCAAATTTGTTGCCGAAAGACTCGGCTTCACCTTCGTCGAAAAGCCTCTTCATTATATCGTCGATGAAGGGGAGGACACGACCAACTATCGAAAGATCGCCAAGGCTGTCAATGCTGATCCAGATCGGAATTTCACAGCCTGGTACTATGGACTGAACAACATCTATGTCTATGACCGATTCAGAGGAGTGAATATCGTCACGGATCGGCATATTGTCTCCAATTATGCCTGGAGCGGAACAGACTTCAATGATGATATCTATGACCTGATCCTGAAGAAAATCGGAGCACCGACACTGACAATCATTCTCTATTCCGATAAGGATTCCATCATTAGAAGACTAAGGAAAAGAAATCCGGAAGATCAAGATATTGCTCGGGCTGCCGAATCGGAAAGAATCTATTCGAGAATGGTCAATTTCTGCCAGAAGAAAAAGATGCCCTATGTCCTTATCAATTCCTCTCATCTCACTTTGGAAGAAACAGCCGATGAAATTATCAAGAAATACAAGGAAATAACAGAAAATGGAAAAGAAAACTGAACTACGGATCACAAAGACACTCAAATATGAAGCACTCTATATCATCCTGGGCTATGATGAGATAAAGGATGGCATCTTCAAAAAGGAATATGCCTCCAATACCATCACAGTGGATACAAATAATCAGACGGTTGACTTTGGATCCTCTTTCAGTGTCATCAATGGAAAATTCATTCTCGAGGATGATAAGTCCTTTGTCATACTTGAATGCATCGATCGACTTCTGACTCTCGGCTATTCACCCTTGGAAATCATTCTCGACATGGACAATGAATTCGACATCTATGTGAAGAATATCTATATTCGATGTTCGGAATGGGATTGGACAAAGCCAAGAGAATTCTCTAAGGAAATGATCAAGGGAAGCAATTCGAAATATCTCTCTGTTCTCTATGAATCGAGAACCTATAGCGGTCTTATCGAACGAAGATATTCTGTTTCGGATGGAATGGAAATCTATCATCAGGGCCTATTCGAAAACGAGGAAGTCAATCTGAAGAAGGAAGAGGATATCCCATCCGATAATTCAGACATGAAAATCATTGGAAAGAAGCTTGTCTCCTATACTGGAAATGAAAAAAGACTCATCCTTCCAGAAGGAATCGAAGAAATCCAATCTGGATGCTTCTGGGATAATCAGAAGATCGAGGAAGTGGTGTTTCCCATCTCGATGCAGAATATCGGAGGAGATACTTTCTACAACTGCTTGAACCTAAGAAAAATCACCATCACAGAGAATGTCGAAACCATGGGAAACAATCCCTTTGCTGGATGTTCGAATCTTGTCCTGAAGAATGAATCGAAGCATTTCATCTTCGAAGATGGTCTTCTGATGGATGAAAGAAGGAAAAGAGTCATTTACTATCAGATATCCCGTCTAAATGAGACAATCGAGATTCCATCGACCATCGAAATGATTGGAAAGCATGCATTCTATCTCGGCATCCATCTGAAGAAAGTCATCCTTCCTGAATCCATAAAAAGAATGGAGAACAATCCATTCTCCGGATGCGGGAATCTGAATCTGGAATCGAAATCGCCTAGATATATCGTTGAAGACAATATCATCTATTCTGGAGACATGATGACACTGGTAGGAACAGTCGGCAGAATAACGGCTGATCCATTGGTTTTGAAGAAGGTCGAGACAATTTCGAGAAATTCATTCTGGGGACATGATGAGATAGGAAAGATCATCCTGCCTGAGACACTCAGACAGATTGGCTACAATCCCTTTGTCGGATGCTCGAATATCGAATTCGAATCGAAGAGTCCATGCTATAAAGTAAAGGATGGCGCTCTATATAATGAGGACTGTTCGAAGCTGATCTGCTGTCCTTCTTCGATTGGAAAAGGAGACTATCACATCATTGAGAATGTTCTTCAGCTGGAACGCGGTGCCTTTTCAGGATGCAAGGAACTGAAAAGCATTCACTTCCGGAATGTTTTCTCCATCGGAAAGAACTGCTTCACGAACTGTGAATCACTCGAGGAAGTCTATATTCCAGACATGATCGGATATATCGGAGAATGGGCCTTTGCCCATTGTGGTTCCTTAAAGAAGGTATCCTACTATAAAGACACCTATATCGATCAGAATGCATTCAAGAATACGAATGCGGAAATCATCGTCCGAAAAGAAAGGACGAATTATCTTCTCGAGAGTGAGAATCTCTATACACTGAAATCCCTGAAGCAGAACTATGAAGGAAAAATCGATTCTATCCTGATTGATCCACCCTATAATTCGAATATCGACTATATCGGCTATCAGGATTCCTTCGGCAATCATTATCTGAAATTCATGGAAGAAAGAATACAGATATCCAAGGATCTGCTTTCGAATAAGGGATTTCTTGTTATCAACATCGACGAGGGGGAATTCAAGAAATTATTCAGACTCTGTAAGACAATCTTCGGCTCGGAAAGGGTCTCCTATTCGAAATGGAAAAAGCAGAACAAATATTTCGATATGAATCGAGTCGTTCTCAATCCGAATAAAAAGAAAACAAAATACGAATACATCATCTTCTGCAGGAAGAGCAAGAATTCGAAATTCAATAAGATTATGCAACCTTATCTGAAAAATGGAAAACTGGTAGAAAAGAAAAGAGAAATTCCAAAAATCTTCGACTTCTTTGGCACGACATCCTCAGCGAAGGATGAAATAGAATCCATTTTTGGAGATAGAACCTATTTCTCAACGCCAAAGCCACTGAAACTCATGAAGGAATTGATTCGTGCTACAACTGACAAGGATTCCATCATTCTGGATTATTTCGCAGGGAGCGGAACAGTTGGCGATGCCTGCTTTGAACTGAACAAGGAAGATTCCAGAGACAGGAAATTCATGCTCATCTCGAATAATGAGAATGATATCTGCAAGAAGGTGACAAATGAACGTCTCAAATTATCATCTAAAAAGAATTCAGGAGACTTTCATTTTCTCTTTTGATATACAAAATGGCGATTCAAAAGTAAGCGTAAAATAAGACAACGTCAAAAAAAGATCCGACAATTGTGGGAGAATATTCTCGGTCACAAAAAGTCGGATCTTTTTTATTTCTCTTGCTTGTTTTCGCCTTTTGCCGGGTTTCTCACGGCCGTCGGCACCTTGTCGGACCACGGAAGGTAGTCGTCGTAGGGGAAATCCGGCATCTCCCTGTATGGAAGGCTGTCGAAGAGCCACTTCAGGTACTCATACGGATCGAGTCCGTTGGCCATGGCGGTCTCCACGAGCGAATACATCGTGCTTGTGACAATCGCTCCCTTCTCGGTATTTGCGAAGAGCCAGTTCTTTCTTCCGATCACCAGGGGCTTGATTCCTTTGGATTCAGCGGATTATCCTCAATTCAGCATAAACCGCAGAGAGGGGTATACGCCCATTTTCTGTGCAGAGAAAATCGTTCCAATGTGCCGGATCATACCAAGGCGCAAGGCATTCCTCGGTGATGTTCACGCTTGTGCAGAACGCTC
>CAVCCX010000076.1:0-1259 GCA_963600815.1 Bacteroides uniformis
ACTTTATATAGAACTATGTCAAGTGATATAATTTTAAGTAGAAATCGAATATAGATAAAGCACGATGTTTCATAGAAATCACTTTAGGGAGGACAATGTCATGGATAAAATAGTTCAACAAGGCCAAAAGGTAGATTTCCACATTCATTCTTTCGCTTCTTCAAAAAAAGATGGTCAACTAGTAAAGGATGGCACAATTGATAATATTCCATTGCTTTTGTCAAAATTGAAAGAGAATGAAATTGATATGTTTGCTATAACCGACCATGACCAATTTAATTATAGTCTCTATAGCGCCTTAAAGGCCCATGAAGGAACGGAATTCAAAAAGATTCTACCTGGGGTTGAGTTCTCGGTTGGTATTGATACAAAAAGTGAAAACAAGCAATGTACGAAACAAGTTCACGTGATTGCGCTTTTCGATGATTCTGATAAAGAGAAAATCAAAAAATTGGAAGCATTGTTGAATTCACAAAATTATGATGCAAGTCAGTCCGATCAGCCAAATAATCCGCAAATGTTTAAAGAGAAAACATTTAGAGACATTCTTCAAAGAAGTGATATGAACGTGTGCTTGATTGCGCACCAGAAAAATTCTCCAAGTAGTAAAAGTCAATCATCTCCTGATGCCATGGCATTGGGAAAAGAAAAATTTAATGAACTCTTAAATTACGGATATTTCGAAGCTTATGAATTTAAAACCGAAAACACACATGTATTTCATTCTCTATTCAAGAAAAAAGCTAATGAAAACTACGAAAAAGTACGCTTTATAACTGGTTCTGATTGTCATCAGTGGGACGTATATCCACGCCATGATAGGAGCAGAACAGAAAATGAGATGTCACCGACATACTTGAAATGCTTGCCGACGTTTAGAGGCGTAGCAATGGCTTTGACCGATGATTCCAGAATACAATGCAATAGCAATTTCTTTTCAAATTCCAATAACTTTCTAAAATCAATTGACTATAATATACATGGAGAAAAAATCAGCATACCTTTATCGAAGGGAATAAACGCAATCATAGGTGACAATTCGAGAGGAAAATCGATGTTTCTTCATGCGTTGACCAACTATATAAAAAATAAAAACGGAAAATTATCAAAAGACAAAAAGAAAGATTACACTGATTATTTAAAAAGCAAAAATATTAAAATTGACAAAATCAAAGACGATCTGACCTTCCAATTCGATTCTCAAGGAGAAATACGTAAATCGTTTGAATCAGGAGATTTCTTTGCTAACCCACTTATGG
>CAVCCX010000076.1:1269-6640 GCA_963600815.1 Bacteroides uniformis
CTTATGGAGTCATTTCGACCAGATGAAACTGATTCTTCTATTTTGAAAGAAAACCTAAAAAACAGTTTTCAACATTACTATGACTCTTTAACGAACAAATTTTCATTCGATCAAAAACTAGCTACTTTCTTATCTCAGACTATATTTTTAAATGTTGAACCATCTCCTGGAGTATCTTTACAGCCCAAGAAAATTCCAAAATCTACTTTTGAGAAAAGTGATGTTTTCAAATCTTCAATTTCTTTTTTGAATAAAGCTTTATCTTCAATCAACGAGGCTATTAAAGTCATTTCTGATGAAGAAGATAAAAACAAATTGACAACGATGGGCTCAGATATCGAGACATTGATCAAGAAATATGAAGATAAATTAAATGATGTTCAGCATCACAATTTTCTAAAAAAAAGCATCAATTCCTCGATTGACGAACTTATTGAGCACCAAAGTGAATTACAAAATAACGAGGATAAGAAATGGACCACATTCGAAACGAGTTCAAATGAGTTTGCAGATCAAATTAGTGGCTTAATAAAAAATAAGGGGAGGATAAAACCATTTAAATTTTCATTCAGCCAATACAGACCTGACTATAAATCCAAAATCCTAAATGACGTCGAATTAGTCAGTCGCTTTGCTTCAAACAAAGTTTGCTATGATAGTTCATTTTGTGAAGAAATCTTATCGAATGTGATAAAACAAGAAGCTAAAATAAATGTACTGCTAGACATACCAAACCTAAACAAGGAGATGATGTTGAATTGGCTCAAAGATAAAGATGAAACACCATCTGAGGATCCGGTTAGCATGTTGAAAATCAAAATTGAAGAAGAGATAACAAACGCCTTGAAGCCAAAGCCAGTGATAATCAAAAAAGGAGAGGATATAACCGCTTCTTACTCCGCGGGATTCAATGCGTCTCAATATTTGGGCATTTTAAGTCACGATAAAACAAACACCATATACATTATCGATCAACCCGAAGATGACATTTCTCAGCCAAGCATCAAGGAAACAGTTGTCAAGGATTTCAAAACAATGTCAAAAGACAAGCAAATTATTCTAGTGACTCATAATCCACAATTTGTTGTAAACCTTGATGTAGACAACGTCATTTATTTCCATGATGCAAGTAATGGCATTTTACATATTGATAATGGAGCACTTGAATATCAAGACCAAAACATAGATATTTTAAAAATTGTAAGTGAAAACCTAGATGGTGGCGTAGATTCATTAAGAAAGAGATGGAATAGATATGAAAAAGCGATTACAGATTAAAAGAACCAATGAAGAATTAGAAGTGATGGAAGGTGAGAAAAAACTATTTTCCATCCTAAAGGATAATTCAGTTTCTGGGCAAAATTTATACGAATCAATTTTTAAATCACTCGCACCAAATGAAAACGTAGAAATAACAGTAGATGGAAGAGATGACTTACAAAGGAATGATAAAATCATTTTTGATAGATTTAATGAACTAATCCAAAAAATCTGTCAAGCCATCAACATTTCAAACAATAAACCAAAAGAGAATGAAAACAACGAATTTTAAGTCATATGCCTCTCTCGTATATTTTCATAAAATTCCTATCAATCAGCAAGAGTTTGTGGTATAAAAGTAGGTGGGAACTAGGCTGTTCCTGAATGGTCATTTTTGACTCTTGATAGCCGTGGTTCTTGTCCGCTCTATGTCCGCATATCTGCTGCATTGTATTTCAGCATAAGTTTTTATATTGTGACTGATAGCATAGAAATTCTTGATATTATTGCTATTTCTTCATTTGTTTATTGCCTTTAGATAAAACTCTACATTTGCCACGCAAGACTTAGAACGCCGTGGGAACTCCCGTGCAGGTTCGATTCCTGTACCCGGCACCACTTCAAAATGAACAGCCTCTAGTTCCTAAAAAGGGGACTCGGAGGCTTTTTGTTTTCCGGGCAAGAGAAAATTATGGATCCGACATTTCAGCCGAAAAGATCAGGTATGTTTATGGTACTTGAAAAGTACCCATGCGTTTCCCATTCCGGAGGAAGAGGTTCAGTCTACTATCTCTGCAGATGCGACTGTGGAAAGGAGTTCATTGTCGGAGTTGATGAACTAAGCAAGCATCCCTATTCCTGTGGATGCACACCAAAACCAAGAAAAGGTAAGACAAGAGCAAACGACTGGGCATTAGGCTATGATAAAGACAAACATACGATGACATGCATGCTCAAACCGACCAGACATGTCTATGCCAGCAACAAATCGGGAGTCTCTGGTGTCTATTGGAGCAAATCAAGAAAGCGTTGGGAAGTCGAGATCACTGTCAGTCAAAAAAGACATTATCTAGGCTCCTATAAAAACAAAGAGGATGCCATAAAAGCAAGAATCGAAGGTGAGAAGAAATACTTTGATCCTATGTTGGAGAAATCGAAAAGCGGTAATTGAAGCTTGGTTTACCTAATGATTGTTTCCTTCATACGATTCGTCTCTAGTTTTCAGCAAGTTCGGAATCACTCTGAGAAGATTTTCCATTTGTTCCGATGGCAGTGATATTTATACTGCTTGCCGTTGGAATGTAATAATAAACGATGGATGTTCCATCCGTATAGTTTCTCTTGAAGGCAATTGATCCAGAAGCATCTGAATCGATTTGAAAGACGACTTCAGAATTCACATATGTTCCATCACTGGTGATCTTTACCAGTTTCTTATCTGAACCATAATAGACAAAGTCGATTTCAGTTGGCGAAGTTTTAGTTGCGTCGCCCCCTGAATCACCTCCATCTGTACCAATATCAAGATAAAATATTGTTGGATATCCAAAAATCGAACCTGTGACATCGGCATCATTCGTAATAAAATATTCATAACCGGCATCGATATCATCTTGAGTAATTTCTAGACCATAATAAACTACTTTTTTTTGGGCAATGGCAAATCCGACCATTCCACCAGACCAATCATTATTGAATTGGACAAGATATGATGTATTTTTAAAGCCAACAGAATAATTTTCTTTTTCGCTTCGAATCAATCTAATAATCAAAACACATGTTTGTATTCCTGTTCCTGAAGCAATGAATTCAAATCTTCCAGGCTTTGTTGGAGCTACCCATAACCCATTCGTTGGAATAAAAGCATTTGTCGTCTTTGACCCAATTTTTGCATTTTCTACAACTGTATATGCAGACGAAGATATCGGAAATGCTTTTGCTTTTGTTTGGTTCATGCCATTAAAATTGGATGTTCCATTTAAAATGATGGCATTATCGCTATTTTTTCCAGTCGATGTCGCTTTCGCTAGATAATTTTGAATCTTTTCCTTCTCCTTGTCTGTTAACGAACTATAACTTATCGGAGAATTTGTTGCTGTTGTGATGTTGGAAAAATCTTTGCTCGAATATCCTTCTTTGGAAACATTGAGAGCACCGCTATAGTATCCGATGTTTGTAGCATTCGAATCAACTCCAATTGTTGATGCTTTATTTGCTGTGATTGATGTTCCGCTTGAAGTTACAGTTGTTGTTCCTGAGCCAGACGAAATTTGAGCATTTGAATCAAATTTTATCGGGATTGCATAATTATTTGGAATTGTTAAAGGGTTGGAACTTGTGTTTAAAACGACACTCAATTTATTATACAAGCTATAAATATCGATACTTGTTCCATAATCCTCGCCTTGGCTATCACCACCACTCGTTGTCGGTAGCCCCGAATATGTAAATTTATCTGGATTATATGCGCCAATCAAAGAATAATTGGAAACTCCCTTGATTGTGGCTCCCGATGGCGTATTTGTAGTCGATAGATTCTTTGTACCACTGGCAAAACTGAATTCTCCATATCCGACACCGCATTGCTTGATCGGAGCATTGACATATCCGGCTAGAAGACCAGCCAGCAATTCCTGATTAGAAGTCTTATTCTGGATTGTGATATTGTCGACATAGGTATCATAAACAAGATTCGCTTCCGTATAGGAAGCACCCTCTATAGCGATATTCGTCGTATATTCATAGGTTTTTATATCCAACGCACCGACTACACCAAAGAAGCCAATGATTTTCGGTTGGACAAAATTGTCTTCCGTCATTTCATTGCCATCGGCATTGTAATAGGGGTGAGCATCCCCATAATCACTGAATGTATTTGAGACTGTCAGATTCTTGATGATGGTATCATTCCCATTGAAGTTTCCGACAAAGGGATTCTCTTCTGTTCCGATTGGAGGAAGAGTCCAGCCATCCATATCAAGGATAGAATCCCCGCCCTCATTTGTGGTATTTCCTTCCACCCTGAAATAGACTTCCTTGACCGTTCCATCCTCTTCCTGATTATAGGTTCCAAGATACTGAAGCCAGGCTAAGTTGTATAGGTGTCTTGGCTGATTGATGACAAAGGGATCATCCTTGGATCCATCTCCGCTAGCATAATAGGCACCATTGGAAGAACCGACAATTTGGTTTGGAGCAATCCTTGTCCGATTGTCAAACCACATCAAAGAAGCCGATACTGAAAAGAGTATCGAACAGCATGCGATCAAACCTAAGCCCGTGACCAATCCTTTTCTTTTCATATCATGCCACCAATGTGAAGTCGATATTCTTGAAATACACAGGATTTCCGGTGTTCAGCACCGCATTGCCAATATATTTCGTGTACATCATCTCGATCGAATCCTTGCTGTAGCTTAGAATGACGGCAATGGAATCGACCTTGCTGGTATTCTCAATCAGGGATATCGATGTATTCTCCAATGTCGCTGTCATTCCTGTGACAGTGACAAATCGACTGGAATTCGATTCGATATCCGTCTTTGAAGCATAGAAATCATAGACGACATCCGAACTCGAAGAAAAGACTCTCGGATAGAACTGAATGACATTCGAGATCGAATTGTCTTCAGCTGTGATTGTGCCATCACTTCCAAGAAGGGTCTTGGCAAAATCCGTGATGGAAGTATTTGCCTTCAAGGTGAAATTGTAATCGGAGGCATCCTGTCTCAGCCTAAAGAGAACCATCAATGATTTCTTGGTTCCATATGTCGAATAGGTTCCGATCTCGACGGATGTCGAAGCATTCCCTTTCGTATATGTGATTCCGGAAGAATCGACATCAAAGGATACAATCGCTTCCTCATCATAGACATATTCAGAGGAAGTCATCGTATGAAACTCAATGCTTTCAATGACGCCATTCAGAGCCGATGCGATGAACCCATCTCCATTGGAATCCACTTTTCGAGTCGCAGTAAACCAGGCTGCTGTCGCAATGAAAACAGCCGCCAAGGAAAAGATGGACATACTTGTCGCAGCGATGATCTTAAAAAAATTATTGTTTCTTTTCTTCATTTTTCTATGCAAAAAAGGCAAGACCTATGTAGCC
>CAVCCX010000077.1:0-6369 GCA_963600815.1 Bacteroides uniformis
GAAAAGCAAAGAAATCCAAGTATTTCCTACTTCCGTATCCTCTTTTCTGTGATTTTAAAAAAGTAGTGCTAGATTTTCAAATAACTACGGCTTAATAGATATGATTTTATTCTTTTCATGCACATCAACTCTGAAAATAAGGATATGATTTCAAATATGGGCAGTTGATTCGATGGCATAGCGCCTTTGTTTTCTTTCTTTTTGTATGAAGACATATTATTCATTGCTTTAAGGCGATTGTACTCAGAGACATAAATCTTGAGACTAAGGATGAGAGGAACAATTGCTTATCTCAAGAGGATTTTCTATATGAATGGAAGGAATGTTCAATTGCCAAAGGCTTGTTTAATGACCTTGTACTCGTTTTTTGTGAATTTCAGCGTAAGTTCATGTTCGATTTCTTGTAGAAAGCACACGTATTTCATGTTCGATTTTTTGTTGAATGTTTGATATGTTGCTTTTATAATAGAACCAAGAAAGGGTGGGGAGATTCATGATTCTGCAAAGGAAAATATATCAAAGACTTCTCGAATGGAAAAATAGTTCGAGTGCAGGAAAAGCGATGCTTATCAAAGGAGCAAGACGTGTCGGCAAAAGCTTCATGGCTGAGGAGTTTGCCAAACAGGAATATAAGAGCTATATCCTGATTGATTTTTCCAGTCCGATGGAAGGAACACTGCAGATCTTCAAAAAATATGGCAACAAATATACCCTGGATGAATTCTTCAATCAATTATCGGTTTTATATGCAACTCCACTCTATCATCGTGAATCTGTCCTCATCTTTGATGAAATCCAGATGTATCCAAAAGCCAGAGAACTGATCAAACATCTTGTGGCGGATGGAAGATATGATTACATCGAAACAGGGTCATTGATATCGATCAAGAAGAACACGAAAGATATCCTGATCCCATCAGAGGAAGAGGAAATTTCGATGCATCCTCTTGATTTCGAAGAATTCCTGACGGCTCTTGATGATCAGGTGACCTATCCGATGCTGAAAAAATACTTCGAGGAAAAGAAGCCTCTTGGCAATCTTCTTGGCAGCATCAATAACCGACTGAGACTCTATATGATTGTCGGGGGAATGCCACAGGCGGTCTTGCAATATATTGAAACAAAAAATTATGATGATGTCGAGAAAGCGAAAAGACAGATCATCCGGCTTTATCGGGATGATATTGCGAAATATGCCGACAACTATGTTGCGGAAGCAACAGCGATTTTCAATGGTATTCCTTCTCTTCTTTCCCATCACGATAAGAAGATCAAATACTCGTCTCTTGGTGAAGGAGATCGCTTTTCATGCTATCGGGATGCAATCAATTGGATCAACGATTCGATGGTCGGATCATTATGTTACGGACTCGATGAGCCGACCTTGTTTGATGGATTCTCTCTTCAGAATAGCAAAATCAAATGCTATATGGCGGATACCGGTCTTCTATTGACCCTTGCAGCAGGTGATAATTATCTGAATAGTGATATCTATAAGTCTTTTGCATTTGGCAAACTGTCCATCAACAAAGGCATGATGACAGAAAATCTCATAGCCCAAACATTTTCGATGAATGGAAAGCCTTTGCGATTCTATGAAAAGATTGTGAATAAAGATGAGAAGAAAAGAAAATATGAAGTCGATTTCTTGATTATGAAGAATGGAAAGACAACCCCCATTGAAGTGAAAAGCGGAAATGCAAAAGAACATTCATCACTCGATTATTTCCATTCTGTTTTCAGAGATAAAACAAATAAGCCGATCATTCTTACGAAAGGGGATCTGAAGGACACAGAAGAATATCTTTATCTGCCTCTTGCGATGGCTTCATTTTTGTAGTGGATTCTTTCAGCCTTTCTCTATTTGGATTCCAATGAATGTTTCTAGAAATATCATTTTGACTTATCAATGCATTTTCGTCATTCAAAAAGAAGATTCATGTCTGCTTCTTTGAGTCGCTCATTCATGACTCGGTATATCATAATCCTCGAAATATTCTTCGCTGACCTTTTCATCGAGTTTCACATCGAAAAGAAGGGTTGGCTTCGATTCATTGCTGCTTTCTTTCATGTTCTTAAAATGGCCGGTTCCAAAATAGGTATAGGGAAGCATCACGCCATGTTCTGACTCCATTTTTCGGATGAAGAGATGGACTTTCCTGATCATCTGGAGTTTTCTTCCTGTGGAATTGTCTTTGGTCGTGTTGTTTTCGCTTTCCCATTGGAAAATATCATCGGAGATGAACTTGTCTTTGTAGTTGAGGTTTTCCGTAGCCTGCTTATCTTTGTTCAGGTTGACGAAGAGATAGACTTCTTTCTTTTCGAGATTGAATTTCGTTCCCTTCATATAGTTCGTATTCTCTTCGAGAAGAATCATCATGATCTGTTCCTTGTAGTAGTTGGCCATGAGCTTGAAGTCCCCTTCGTAGGAAGAGAATTCAATCTCATATCGGCCAATTCCATAATTGAGGAGATCAAGAAGGTATTCTCTGAACTCTTCTTTTTCACAGGGTATGGAAAGATGATTTTCATCTGTGATGAGATTTCTCTTCATCAGAAGAGAAAGAGCGTGGCTCAAAGTCTTTGCGGTGACTCTTTCATTGAAGCCGAGGACTTCCTTCATGGAAAAGGAACTCTTCGTGAGAATTTCTTTCAGGATTAGATATTCATCGACCCGGACAAGTGGAAGAAGATCTGAGACATCATTGATGAAGCGGATTTCCTCGTCACTGAAATGAGGAAGGAATTCCTCTTTCTTATTGATTTTTCTTAGGAATTCATAGTAGGAAAAATTCTTCTTTCCATTCATGGATACTTTCATGAACTTGATGAGATCGGGGGCGATATCGTTGTTTAGATAATCCATATGGGAAGGATAGGTCTCTGAACGGATATATTTCTTGAAGTTGAGGTAATCCCTCTCCAGGAAATCAGACCTGTAGAAATTTGCATCATCCAAATAGGCGATGATTTCCTTCTTGGAAAGATCATCGAAGAGAATGGAAAGATTTTCGATTCCAAGGGAAGCGAAGTCGGTTCTGATCATGCTTTTCAGCGTATATTTTTCGATGTAGGGTGATTTGGATAAGGTTCCCAAGGCAAAGGCAATCTGGATGGATCTCCTGTAGTTATTGCCGATGAAATCCAATACAATGCAGGAATCCTTGTTCTCGGCTTTTCTTAGGCCTCTTCCGAGCTGCTGAAGGAAGATGGTAGAGGATTCGGTCGGTCGCAGGAAGAGAAGCATATTGATTCTTGGAATATCTACACCTTCATTGAGAATATCCACACAACAGATGATCTCCAATGGGCATTCCTCATCCTGCAGATCGTGGAAGGCTCTGATTCTCTGCCCGGTATCATTCGTCCCAGTTAGTGAAACAGCATTATATCCTGCTTTCTCGAATGCCTCCTTCATGCTAGAAACATAATTGATGCTGGTACAGAAGGCAATCGCCTTGAGTTTCTCTTTTGGTTTCCGATATTTCTCGATCTGTTTTGTGATGAAATCGATATTCTCATCCGATGCGAGCTGCTTTGCGATGATGGACTCGTTTGTGGAAGAATAGTCGATATGCTCATCCCGGATTCCATAGTAGTGGAAGGGAACAACAAGATGATTGACCAAGGCATCTTTCAGCCTCATTTCGAAAGAAACATTGTCATCGAAGATGGAAAAGACGTCTTGGTTGTCCATTCTCTCCGGCGTGGCGGTCAGACCGAGAAGGAATTCCGGCTTGAAATATTCGAAGATTTTCTTTCCACATTCCGTGACGATATGATGGACTTCATCGAAGATGATATAGTCAAACTGATTTTCGCTGAATTCCAAGAGATGCCGGGAGAGCATGGAAGAACTCGCGAAAAGAAAGTCGGCATTCGTTTCCTGTCTGTTTCCAGTATAGAGTCCATAGCTTCTTCTTGACTTGAAGATGGTTGCGAAAGTCTTCATCGCATCTTCGAGAATCGATTCCCTATGGACGATGTAGAGAAGATGCCTCGCATCGAAGTTTCTTGCGTCAAAAGCGGAAAGATAGGTCTTTCCAGATCCGGTGGCTGCGATGATGAGGGATTTGCAGATTCCCATATCTCGATTTCTCTTCAGTTCCCGGAGCGCTCTTTTCTGCATGAGGTTGGGCTTGATGAATTTCTCATCCTCGAGATAATAGTCCATATCCCATTTTACGATGGCATAGTCTAGGGATTTCTCGTATCTGTCTATCAGGGAAGAATCCAGTGGCAGTGTTTTCTCCCATAGCGAATCGAATTCTTTCTTGGCTTGTCTGATCGAATCGCCGGTTTTCTCATTCGAGATGAGAACGTTCCATTCGACATTGTAGAGAAGGGCAAAACGGGTCAGATTGCTTGATCCGACAAAGAAGGAAGAACCATTCCTTCTATCGAAGATATATCCTTTGGAATGGAATCCGGAAGAAAAGCATTCATAGTCGAGATGGACATGAAAATTCGGATATTCCTTTGACCAGCGGAGAAATTCCCTTAAGGAAGGAATGTCGGTGAAGTTCTGATAGGTCGATGTGATGAGATAGCCTTCGACTCCTCTTTCTAGAGCTATGAGAAGTTCTTCCTCAATCAGCTTCAGCCCAGCGATTTTGATGAAACTCACAGAAAAATAGAATCTCTTGCAATCCCTGATTTCTTCTTTCAGCCGGTCGATGAATTTTCTTTCGCTCTGATTGGAAAGAAAGAAACTATCTTGGTTTTCCATACTGATCAACAGTGTAACAGATCGGATGTGAAATGTGTATTAAAAGTCACGAAAGAGATGTGGATTCCATAGAATTGGAATGGGATTATGCGATGCCATATGAGAAAAGTGTAGTTTTATGACATTGAATTTGTAGGAAAAGTGTATTTTTCTATGGCTAAAAACGAAAGAAAAGTGTAAAATCGGTATAAGTCATTATAGAGGTATCGATTGATGCTATATAGAAAAATACAAAATCAGATCTTTCAGTATCTTTCTTCGGATACGAATAAAATCATGGTGATCGATGGTGCAAGACAGATCGGAAAATCTTATATCATCCGATATGTCGCAACACAGATGATGAAGGATAAATTCACGAATTATATCGAAATCAATTTTGTGGAGGATTCCATTGGAAATCATGTTTTTGAGGATGTGAAAACCAAGGAAGACTTTTATTTCAAACTGAGCATAATTGCTGGCGAAAAAATGGGAAAGAAAGAAGATACGCTCATTTTCCTGGATGAAATCCAGCAATATCCACAGTTTTTGACATTGCTGAAATTCCTGAAGCAGGATGATCGTTTCACCTACATCTGCAGTGGTTCATTGTTGGGTGTCACATTGTCAAAAACGACATCTATTCCGATCGGAACAATCTCTCTGGTCCATATGTATCCATTGGATTTTGAGGAATTCCTCTTGGCCAATGGATTCTCATCTTATGCCATCAAAGGATTGCAGGATTCGTTTGAGAAAAGGCAATCTCTGGACGAAGCGACACACAACCATATGATGGACCTCTTCAAAAAATATCTCCTGATTGGAGGATTGCCGGATGCGATCAATTGTTTTCTCGAAACGCAGAATATTGTATCTGTGAGAAGGATACAGTCCGATATTATTGCTTTTTACGGTGATGATGCAAGCAAATATGACAAAGAGAACAAACTGAAGATCAAGCGCATCTATGAGATGATTCCGACAGCAATGGGGAATAAGAAAAAGAGAATACAATTTTCAGATATTGAAAAGAAAGAAGGGAAGAGATTTACGAATTACCAGGATGAATTTGACTATTTGGTCAATTCAGGAATCGCCTTGGAGGTCAAGGCGGTCTCAACACCACTTTTTCCCTTGATTCAGTCCAGTGGAAAGAATCTGTTGAAGCTCTATCTGAATGACGTCGGTCTTTTGACGAATATTCTTTATCGGACCAATATCATGGCAGTCCTGAATGACTGCAAAAGCATAAACCTCGGCGCAGTTTATGAATCCGTTGTTGCCAGTGAACTGAAGGCTCATGGGTATCCTCTTTATTATTATGACAATAAAGCGAATGGAGAAGTTGATTTCCTGATTGATGACTATAAGAACTTGAGTGTGATTCCTCTCGAGGTGAAATCAGGAAAAGACTACCGCATCCATAGTGCAATCGACCGATTGTTGAAGAATCCGGATTACAATGTGAAAAAAGGAGTCGTTCTTTCCAATGAGAGAGAAATCTTTGAAGAATCGAATATTCTCTATTTTCCGATCTACGACATCCTGTTCTTCAAGAATGAGGATTGAGAGACCTACCTGAAAGGATTGTTCTTCCTATTTCATGGGGATGCATGAAAAAAAGATTATATAGAAAAAACTCCTTGGCGGAATTG
>CAVCCX010000078.1:0-6303 GCA_963600815.1 Bacteroides uniformis
AGCCAGAATCAACAGAAAATCCCAATCCTTAGTACATCAGATTGGGAAAGTTCTAATTCAATGCTTCCTTTTTCGATGCATTCGATTGCTTAGTCCTTGATGTAATCTATGTTCATATGATGGCGCCCTTATTTCATTTTGTCCTATAGGAATTATACCATCAAAGTCTAAATTTCAGGCACCAATGTCTAAATTTTAGACTTGAATGTCTAAATTTCAGGCACCAATGTCTAAATTTTTAGACATTCAGAGGTTGTTCTCTGATTTCTTTATGAACCACGAAAAAAGACTGCTCATGATCATTTGATTGATCATAGAACAGTCTCGTTTTTATTTTGCGCCTTTATGCTTCAGAACAGCAGGAACGGTCAAGAAGATGAGCTTCAGATCGAAGAAGAAGGAACGCTTTGGAAGATAGGCAAGTTCCTCTTTCTGTCTCTCACCGGACTTATAGTCGACATCGCTTCGGCCATAGACCTGCCAGTATCCGGTCAATCCCGGTGTGACAGAGAGAAGTTTCTTTCTCTGATAACGGGTGTAGTTTTCTTCGAGTTCAATCTTGGTAATCGGACGGGGACCGACAAAGGAAAGGTCGCCGACGAAGATGTTGAAGAGCTGCGGAAGCTCATCGAGGGAAGTCTTTCTTAGGAATCTTCCAATTTTGGTGATTCTTGGGTCATTATCGAGTTTTCTTTCGATGGACCAGGTCTTCATCTGTTCGTCATTGAGATATTTTCGGATATTGCTTTCCGCATCGGAATACATGCTTCTGAACTTCAGAACTGTGATTCTCTTTCCTTCCTTTCCAATTCGGTGGTCTTTGAAGAAGACCGTTCCCTTCGAGGAGAACTTGACGATCAAAGAGAGAACAAGAAGAAGAGGAGAAAGAAGAAGGATGGCAAGAGAAGACATGAAGATATCAAAGATTCTCTTGGAGACATCATAAACCTTCGAAGTTCTCACTTCGATCGGTTCATGAACCATCCTGGCGATGATTCCGGTATCGAAGGAATTCGTCAGCTCAGGATAGGGACGATAAGTGGTACCCAATCCATACTGGATGCTGATTGGGGGAATTTTCATTTCAACTGTACTTGTTTCCATATATTCAAAATTGTCAAATAGTCGTTCTTGACGTAGGATGAAATATACACTATCCATATGAAAAAGACAAGACAAACTCAGTTGAAAGTACTTTCATTGGATGAATTTCGACTTCTTTTGATTATTTTGAAGAAAAAACTCACTTTTCTTTTTGAAAATGGAAAAGAATGCCAGACGGCATTCTTGTGAGTTTTTTTCCTCTTTTAGCTCAAGAGATAGGCGATATCCTCGTCGCTGATGGAGGACTTTCCTTCGGCGTTGTCGAAGATGCTCGAAAGGTCCTTTTTCTTTTCCTGAAGGGTGAGAACCTTCTCTTCGATCGTGTTTTTCATGACCAATTTATATATGGTCACCTTCTTCTTCTGGCCGATACGATAGGCTCTGTCGCTGGCCTGATCTTCGGCGGCGATATTCCACCAGGGATCGAGATGGATGACGATATCGCCTCCGATGAGATTGAGTCCGGTTCCGCCGGCCTTCAGGGAGACTAGCATGACCTTGGTGTCGTCTTTCTCATTGAAGTCCTTGGCTAGCGCCAATCTCTTGGTTGCCGAAGTGGCACCGGTGATTTCCTCATAGGTGATTTTTTGTTTTTCCAGCAGTTTTCCGATATGGCTTAAAACACTCGTGAAGGAAGAGAAAAGAATGATCTTATGTTTCTTCCCGGTTGCCTCCTTGATGAGATTGATGGTGTAATCGAGTTTTGAGGAGATATTCTTGTAGTCAAGGAAGGTCGAAGGATCGACGCAGAGCTGACGGAGTCTGGTCAAGGCGGAAAGGACTTCAATCTTGTTTGTCTTTCCACGGCTATCCTTGTTTTCGAAGACCTTCTGGGTCTTGAGAAGATAAGCCTGATAGAGCTTCGTTTCTTCTTCATCCATCAAGAGGCTTTGTGTCTGGATGATCTTTCCGGGGAGTTCGGTAAGGACATCATCTTTTCTTCTCTTCAGAAGGAAAGGCGAAACGATGTGCTCGAGATGATCCCTATCTTCCTTTTCGAGATCATATTTGGCATAGACTTTCTTGAATTCTGTGAAGGATTTCAGATACCCGGGCATGAGGAAATCAAAGATGGACCATAAATCCATGAGGGAATTCTGAATCGGCGTACCCGTCAGGGCAAACTTATAGTCGGCTTTGAGGGATTTGACGGCTCTTGCCTTCTGAGAGAGGGCATTGGCGATATATTGTCCTTCATCCAAAACAAGGAAACCGAACTGTCGATTCTCGAATAAGTCGAGATCGATTCTTAACGAATCATAGGAGATGATATAGGTCACTTCCTCATCCATCTTCATCTTGGCAACGAGCGCATGGCGTTCGGCCTTGTCTCTGGAGAGGACGACGACTTTGCTCTTCGGATTCCATTTCCTGAATTCATCTTCCCAATTGTAAGTCAAGGATTTTGGACAGACGATGAGGTTTGGTTTTCCAAGATGGTATTGGCTTAAAAAGGCAATCATTTCGAGTGTCTTTCCTAAACCCATATCGTCAGCCAAGATGCCAGAGAGATGATTCTCCTTGAGGGTGCTCAGCCATTTCACACCCTTGACCTGGTAGGGACGGAGAACCTGATTGAAGTTCTCTTCCAGGGAAAGAGGATGCATTTCATAATTTTGGATTTCCTCGAAGAGGGCCTTGATGTCGCTTGGAAGGACGACATTGTCATTTCCCTGCAATTTGAGGACCTGATAGATTGGAATCTTCTTGTCCTTCAGGTCGAAGTCTTTGAGAATCTCAAGAACATCCTCGCTGTTCTTGTCATCCAAAGAAAGAATGGAATCACGGACAAGGAAGAATTTCTTTTTCTTCTTGTAGGCGTTGAGAATGCCATCGACTTCTTCCTTGGAATATTCGCTCGAGTCGAAGTTGATGGAAAACCAATCCTGACCGGAGACGATGCTGATATTCAGTTTGGCAACCGGCTTGACCTTCAGTTTCTTCACATCCTCAGAAATGAATAGGGAACAGCATTTTTTGAGGCTGGTCAAAGGATTGCTGATGAAATTGGCAATCCGGTTTTCATTTTCCATTCTTCCTTCAAGGGGAAGATCGTTATCATAGAGAGCCTGCTCAAAACGACGATTCAGATCCTGCTGAAGAAGAGAAAATTCCTCTTTGGTCACAGCCTTTCCCTGGGAAAAATAGGATGTCTTGAATAGAAGATGCATCTTTTCGATATCCAGATCGACACAGTATTCGATATGGTCAATCATGCGAAGAGAATCATTGAGAAGCTCGGTTTCGATTTCGACGCTGTTCTTGATGCTCGGAATCAGCTTGGTGGTGATTTCCTTCTTGAAGTATTTCATGTTGAAGGATGGATTCTTCTGCATGAACTTATAGAGAGCCAGCATTTTCGGATTGTTGCATTCGACAAGATGGGCGACACTGTTCTGATATTCCAAGAAGAGATAGAGATTGTTTTCCATCAGGGTGCAGATTGTCGGGGCTTCCGTGAGGTTCAGATTCGAAACGATATTGCCATCCTTGTCCATGGAAACCTGAAGTCTCTTCGTCTCGCTGTCCAGATCATAGTCATGAGATTCGACACACAAAGGATGGACATTCGGCAGGGAAGAATAGTCCACCTTTGCCATCATCTCAAGACCTCTTTTGAGCAGACGCAGACAGAATCTTACTTCGTTTGAATAATAGGGATCCTGGTTATGCCCTGGGAGAAGGGTGTTGAGGATGTCCTGGGATTGTTTTGTCAGTTTTCTTTTATTGCCGTCAAACCAATCGGCGACAGTATCCAAAGGACCGAGTTTCTTTCCTTTTTCATCATAGGCTGTGACAGAATAGGAATCGGGATACCTGTTGTCATCGATATCGACGCAGAAATAAAGCGTCTCTTCCCGAACATCGATGTCCGAAGGTTCTTTTTTGTCTTGAACATCGTCCAGATATTCCAAAGTGGAAAGAAACGAATTGAATTCCGACTTTGTCTTTTTGTATTCGAGAAGTTCAGTCGGACTCATTCCCCGCGTGATGATTTCATTTTCATAGATTTCCGGATATCTCTTCTGCAATTCTTCATCCGATAGCTTCTTTTCATTTCTTTGCATGCAGAAACAGAACGCATCGCGCAATTCCCCTGTGTCATCTGCCCGATAGCGATAGGTGGTGCCGTCATTTGTGACATAGAATGTGGTGCTTCCCAAAATAGGGTCGTTCAGGATATAGAAGATGCGGTCTTGCTTCGGTTCATAGAAGAAATAGACTTCGGCTTCTTTCGATGCGATTCTCTTTTGAAGATAATCAATGAGTTCATAATTCTTCGTGTAATATTTTTCAAGGTTCGATTTGAGAAGATACATTTTCTTTTTCCTCCTTGATTTCGTAGGTGCGATACTTCTCTTTCTTTGTCAGATGCATCTTCTCCTGGCATTCGAAAAAGAGAGTCCAGACAGCGTCCGGGTGATAATCCTCATCCATGATTTCGGCGATGTTTTCCACGAATTGCACTAAATCCGAACGCTCCTGATAGAAAGCAAGACAGAAGGCAAGAATGCAATAGAGAAAGATATCACCAGTATTCGATTTCTTGGATTTTGCGGAGGCAAGCAGTTTAAAGCGACCGACGATGTCACGCAATTCCTCTTTCTTGATGAAGGGGATGGCGTAATAATAGCTGATCAGCTTATTGACGCTGAGAAGATTCCGAGACTCGATGAGCCCGTAGATTCTCTTCGAAATGGGACAGTGGGTAAAAGCGTAGGGATCCTGGCTTTCATCCGGGGCATAATAATAAAAACCAGAGCCGATTACGGTATCCTTTGGCATGTGAGAAACGTAATTCTGCTTGGTTTCCTCATCCATATAGGGATAAAGGAAGAAGAATTCCTGGGCAGTCAGACGATTGCTTTTGATTCTCTCTTTGAAAAAGGATGTATATTCTCCTTCGGGAATGTTCTTCTTCATATAGTTGAGAATCGTGATATCCTGGAAGAAATCGGGAAGCCGTTCACAGTCATTCAAATAAGATGAAACAAAAAAAGGACGGTTCATGCTCATGCCGAGAGACAAGATACGTGACTTGTTGATATCGTTGATTTTGGTGTTGGAAAAAAGGCCATGAATGCTATTCTCTGATAAGAGAGCGACTTTCATTGGGCGATAGGCAAGATAGTCGCCGATGCAATTGATATTTGTGCTTGGGGGTATGAGGGAGAAATCACATTTGGAAATGACATGGCAGGCAATCTCTTCATTTCTTTTTAGAATGTCGATCAAAGAAGAGAACACATAGACCTTGCGAATTTTCGAAAAATCTGCGCCGAAATCGAACCCCTCATGAATGTAGGAGGAAATCATCTTTTCGATTTCTGTGGATGTTCGATAATCCTCTCCGCGAATCAGCATGCCAATGCTCTTGGCAAGAGGATTCAGTTTCGCTTCTTTTGCCTTCTTCTTTATCTCCGTCGTGGCCTTTCTTTGCTCTGCCTGTTTGTTTTTTTCCTCTGAAATCTTGTCATCATATTTCAGAAGCGAGGCATAGATATGCGAACAATAATGTTTCGTAGTGCATTTCCCACATGTGCAGAACACCTTGGAAAGTTTCTTGTTGATGACAAAGAGAGTCGTCGTTTCTTCCTTTGTGCCGTCTTTGACATTGAAACTGAAAAAACTCAGACCGTTTTTTGTCGGTGTGACATTGGAATTCAAATAGAATCTTTTCCCTTGGGTGATATCATCGGCTGAGAAAAAATGTGCATTTTCATTTATGATTTCATTCATTCGCTGGACCTTCTTTTCCTCAATGAAAATCATAAAAAGAGGAGGCAGTGGACGAATGATTGATTTTCATGAATTTCACAACCTTCCTATTCTAATATATCGTATGTGAAAGAAAAAGAACGAAATGTCGAAAAATCAAGAAAAAGAGTCGTTTCTGAAAAGTAGAATCACAATAAAGATAAGACAAAGCTCACAAATCAATATACTCCACATTCGATGAATGCTTCATCGTCTTGGAATCATAGCTGATGCCAAGAAGGAGAACCATTCCTTTGTAGGAACCAAGAGAAGAAAAATATTCCCTCTTCTTGATCTGGGATATGGCGTCCTCTGGAGTGGAGTCGACCTTGAGCTCGACAATGAATGGGATATGTGTATTATCCTTTGGAAGAATGGCGATATCACTTCTTCCCTTCAGGGATGTAGACTCCTTATGGAAGTCATACCACTGTGTCATGG
>CAVCCX010000079.1:0-6078 GCA_963600815.1 Bacteroides uniformis
GACGTCTCTATCGTTTCAGCCATATGACAAAGGATGGGAATTCATCGTGGTTTTCTTGTTTCGCGTAAACGTCCGGTGACCAAATATAGATGAAAAATCTACGATTTTATTTTCTCATTAGGTTGGAGTATTTCGGTTTAAGAATATCATTCAGCCTAAGTTTGAACGTTTCAATGTAATACAGTTTTCTATCATCTGACATGATTTGCAAATCATTGAAGTCATTTGGTATGGACTCAATGAAATCCTTTATTTCATCAAGTTCATCCACGACTTTTTCATAAACTCGAATGATTGCTTTGTCTAAGTCGACATTGTTCAGTTCCAAAATATACAAGTTTGAAATTCTTTTCTCTGATTCATCTTCATAGGCAGTGATTCCGTTAAGAGCACTGCTTCTAAGTTTCGTATCATCAGATAATATGGCAGCAATTCTTTCTTCGCTTGTTTTTCCGTAAAACGAATTTCCGCAATCATAGATAGGGGCAAGTTTGTAAGTATTGGAATCCTTGAACTTGATGACTCCCCAATTATCTTCGTTGCGATCGTTGTTGTTGATCAGCATATCGATGATGACGACATCGAAGAATCTTTCCTTTGCACCTCTTAGTTTGCTCAGTACATCATTGTGCTCCAATTGAAAAACAATCTCGTTTATATTCGATGGCGATGAGAATGAGCCATCAAGTCTTTCCATGATGTCGGGATTGGTATCATTTCTCAATGCTGTATAAGGAATCAGGATTTCGTTCTTGTCATCAGCGATGAAATCCTTGCATGCGCAAACGACCTTGTTCCTCTTTCCGTCAAAGCAGATTCCTAAAATCGTTTCATGGACGTCATAGCCCAATATTTTATAGATTTGACTGCCGATATATTCCGATAATGGTGATGTGACATAAGAAAGACCGGTGACTCGATTCATTCCGATCGCTGAGTTTGCAGTTAGAAAAATCAATGATATCCATCAAAGAATATACCTCCTTGTCAGTGTTCTCCATTCAGTCTCGCTGATGATATGATGCGTTGCTTCTTTTTTTCCTTGCGAATCAATGGCATCCGCAAGGTTCATATATAAGCCATAATCATCTAAGATATCGGCATCCTCGGCTTTCTTTACCAGATCGGACATCGTCGGAGTCAATTCGAAGTCTATTTTTACTTCGTTGTTGATGAAATTGTATTTCCTGTTTTCGTATATATCTTTTTTGATGAGGTCCAATATATATTTATTGACGTTATCGACATGACTGATCTTGTTTATCAAAACTGCATCATCATTCCTGACTCTTACTTTGATAGTCTTGTATTTGTCTTTGAGATAAGAATTTATATAGGCTTGCTGATTAAACATTATCGTTTCTCCTGCCATTAGCATAATACATTTGGGGGCAAATGTAAATGTATGAGGTTTCCCTACAATTTCCACATCCCATTTCATTTGAAAGGAACAACAATAGCCACAAACCCATTGTTATTGTAGAACTTCTTTGTTTTACACTGTGATACCTCCGGTAAACCGAAAGTTTCTATAATAAACGTGTATCTGAAATTGTTGCTTTGAGAAAAGAATAGATGATTCGCTCTTCAGTTTTCATCTTATGCGGAGCAGACTGACCGCATCATCATTTCCGACTCGTACCTTGATGGTCTTGTGTTTGTCTTTGAGATAAGAATTTATTTAGGATTTCTCCTGCTATTATATTTGAAGACAAATGTAAGCAAGGTGATGCATTCCTATGGCGCCTCACATTTGGTTTACTTGAACGAATCTATGGCAAACACATTTTCATAGCGAAAATCCAGGTGTTTTTTACACGTTTAATAGCGAAAAACAGATGGTATAAACACATTTTATGAGGATAATATGCCTATAGCATCACACAATTTCATGATTCATCCTTCCTTTTTTGCTGAATGCATCTTATCAAGGCAGGAAATGCTGATTGTATAGACTCCTATCGTATTTCGAAGACAAACGTACTTTTCTTCTTTTCAATTAATCATGAGGGAATTTTCAGCAATAGAGAATTTGACTCGATATTGGATTCCGTCATGGGGCAATCAATAGAAACACTTTGCGACTATATTCAAAATGCTTAATGATGAAAAGTCCAAACCATAGGATGAATTTATTGATGATTGTCATGCCATTTCATTGCTTCTTCTTTTTTATGGCATCTCATAGAAAAAGTTTTGGATTTTTATATTAATGAAATCGGACATAGCCAGCAATTGCGGTTGTATGGCATCAATTCATCACACATGCAGAGGATGATGCCAGGCATGATTTTCAGATTGAATTTATTCAAGATGTATTCGGATTTGAAGGGGATTTGCTCTTCTTGATTTCAATCGGATAGATTTTGTCACCTTTAATCAAAAGCAGATCAATCTCCTTTTGATCGATATCACGATAATAATACAAGTTCGGTTCCTTTCCATGATTGTAATAGCTTTTCAGTATTTCTGAAACAACATACGTTTCAAAAATAGCGCCAGACTGTGCCCCATTCATGAGTGTCTCACTTGTTGGCCAGGAAGTCAGATAGGAAGCAAGTCCTGTATCGAGAAAATAGCATTTCGGAGTTTTGACCAATCTCTTGCTGATTATATTGCTATAGGGTTTCAGTATATAAATGATTCCGGAACGTTCCAAGATGCTGACCCATTGTTTGATAGTCGGAGCGGAAACGCCGATGTCCTTGGCAATCTTATCATATTTCAGTTCCTGGGCTGTATTCGCAGCCATGAAAGTGACGAAATTTCTGAATTCCTCAAGCTTTCCGACTTGCTCCAATGCAGAAACATCTCTTTCAATATAGGTGTTCATATAGTTCGAATAATAGATATCCTTATCGATATCTTCATTGGAAATGATTTTGGGCATGCCTCCAGTGAAGATATGCTCATAGATTTCTTTCTGCGTCATAGGAAAACATTCTTTCTTCTTCAATTCCTCAATATATGGATGAAAGCGATCATTCTCTTTTCCGTGTATTTCATCAAAGGAAAGAGGCAATAGATTCAGGACAGCGACTCTTCCCGCCAATGTTTCCGATACATTTTTCATCATCATGAATTTTTGAGAACCGGATAGCCAAAACATTCCATTGGCATCCTCCATGGCATAGGATTTTTCATCCACGATTTTTTTTGATTTCCAGCAATATTTCAGGCACTCTCTGAAATTCATCGATGATGAGTTTTGTGCCATAGGTCTCAAAGAAAAGCTCCGGATCATTTTTTGCCAAAGAACGTGTCTTTGCATCGTCAAAAGTGATGTATTTCCGATCGGGCTCAGCGATATGTCTGAGCATCGTCGATTTTCCGGTTTGTCTTTGACCACAAACCATGATGACCGGATATTGAGTTGTCAATTTTCCGATGACTTTTTCCATCTGTCTGTTGATATATTTCATATAAGCACCGAGTTTTCTAAAGTGGACTTTAGATTTATCGGAAATGGTTTATCACTTATGTGAATTGAAACAATGGTTCCGCCTTATTTGTATGGAATATTTTCCTTGAGTGAAGAGAAGTCAGCTGACATACCGATTACCATGAAAAAATCTATTTTTTCTTCTCTTCTTCTTCTCGAGGCTTCAGATATTCACTACTGATTGTATAAACACTGATTGTATTCTTCTCATTGTCAAAGAATTCGACCTCAAAATCGGTGTCAGTGTATTTGAGGACGATGGTTCCTTTTGTGCCTTTCTTCAGGTCTTTGAAATCCTCTGTGAGGACGACAAGGTCGAGTTCTTCCATTCTCTTTTTCCTTTCTCTATACTGAAAATGGACAATTCCACTTGAAATTGTCCATGTCTTGCCAATGATGATTCTGATCAGATTTTCATTGTGAATTTCTGATAACTGGATTTATCATCCACTTCTTTGATGGTAATGCCACTTCCATAGTTGAAGGAAAGCTTGGCACTCGAACTCGAAGTGATTGTGCCACTCATATTGGCTTTGTCATTCTTGTAGTTCAGTTTCAGATCTTCTTTGTATCCGACGGAGCTGATGCCTTTCGTTGTGTTGAAAACCAAGGCGTATTCGACTTTCGAACTGCTATCGACGGTGATGAAATCCTTGATATTGAGGAGTGCGGAGATGGATTGATTTCCACTGAAGTCGGTATCGATATCCTGTTTCTTGACTTCCTCATTCAGTTTGGAACCGTCGATGGAATAGGAATACGAATAGATGTCATTGCCATGACTCTTGAAGGTTCCTTCGCTATCCATATTGAGGATGGAAGATTCGATTTTCGAATAATCTTCTGCATCGACGTCACTCTTTTTCAGAAGCGGAAGTTCGGCATCAGCAAATGGACTGTCAGCATAGAATTTTCCAGAGCCGATGGAGAAGGTCGGATTGTTCTTGGTGAGGTCTTTGATCAGATTCATGACGTTTTCATTCGAGAAATCGAAATAGAAGGCTGTCTTGTCGAAATAGGCGTTGATGGCATATTTCTTCTTTTCGAATTTGGATGTGACTTTGCTTGTCATGAAACTGCTTTGGCTCATATCCAGTTCATAGTCAAAGGCGAGGGTGAATTCGATTCCCATGTAGCCTTTGATGTCATCGGCATTTGTCGAAGTCAATCCCTTCATGCCAGCAGAAATGGATAGATCCGTCAACTGGAAGTTCAACTTCGCATAGGGTGAGGTTTCTTTTCCTTCGCTGTCTTTCGCAGATATGTTCGCATCGATGGTGAAAGAGACATTGGAAAGGGAAATCTCGAAGGCGTCCGCTGAACCTTCTTCGGAAGAGACACTGGCATCATACGATTGCTTCAGTTTCGCCTTTCCTTCCGTAGCGGATATTTCGGTTCCTTTATTTGGCAATGCGACAGGGTCGGAACTTGAACAGCCAGTCAGCATGAGAGGCAATAAAAGCAAGAAAGAAATTTTTGATTTTTTCATTTTATTTTCTCCTTTTTCTTCTCCATATTTTAGTTTCTTATGCTGTGAATTTCAATGATTTCTTTATTCTTGTTTTATGAAATTTTAGAGAAATATTTTGTGTCTCACATTATTTTTGCTATGAGATTTATAGGCTTTCTTCATTGTTTCGATTTCGGAAAATAGTGGCAGATAAACCGCTTATCAAATGAAGAATAGGAAAAAAACTTATATTCCCTCGAAAGAAAAGATAAGATAAAGGCAGATTGAATTCAGGAGTGTGACAAAATGGATATCAAAGAGAGAATCAAAGAAGAAAAAGGATATGTCAGTGGCTATAGTTCTATGTTGAGCAAGGAACAGATAAAGGCCAAAACTCTCTGTCAGAAATACAATATGACTATGCCGGATGAATCATCGAAAAGAGAAGAGATTCTCAAGGAATTGCTCGGAACTTATCATCCCTGTGGAATCGAGCCTTCTTTCCATTGTGACTATGGATTCAATATCCATCTGCATGGATTCTGTCTTTTCAACTACAACTGTGTTGTTCTGGATAGTTCGCCGGTTCATATCGGGGATTGGGTCTTCATTGCTCCGAATTGTGTTCTTGCCTGCTCTGGACATGCCATCGATCCGACACAACGGAGTCAGGGAATCGGGACTTCCAAATCGATCACGATTCAGGATCGTGTCTGGATTGGAGCGAATTCGACCATTCTTGGCGGTGTCACCATCGGGGAAGATAGCATCATCGGTGCCGGAAGCGTGGTCAATAAGGACGTTCCAAGCGGAGTTGTTGCCGCAGGAGTTCCCTGCAGGGTGATACGGAAAATCACTGAGGAAGACAAAATCGACCCTTCCATGATAGAGTTTTAGAAAGAATGATTTTTATGTGCGGATGTAATTTTCGATAGAAAACATTTTTTGATGTGGAATGAAAATGAGGCATTCTGAATTCCTGAAGAAATAGAAAAATGAATCCTTGTTGATTTCGTCCCGTTCTTTTATGGATATGAGAAACTAGATTATTGACAAAGGATATTTTTTTTTGAAAGCATGCACATAGGATAACTTTTGTTATATAATACCTGACTTTTGGAGTTGACCCCAAAATCTGCTACTCACTTTGTCGGTTTCAGGACCTTTTTCGGCTCAAAGAAAGATG
>CAVCCX010000080.1:0-6068 GCA_963600815.1 Bacteroides uniformis
TTTGACCACAGAAAAAGGCTATCGATGCCGATAGCCTGATGTGATTAGAGAATATTGGAAAGATCGGAGATGAAGTTGTTGATGTTGCTCAACTTCTCTTTGGCATTTTCCTGATCCATCTTGTCGATGATCATCTTCTTCTGGCAGGCCAAGGAGAGATGGGAAAGGGAAATTAAGATGCTATAGGTATCCTTCTTGAGATCTTCGCTATTGAGGGAGGGCTTGAGAACGCTCAGAATGTAGGCGCGGACAGCCAAGGAAGACTGGATATTGGTTTTGTCGAGTTCGAAGAAGGCATTTTCTCCTTCTTCATCCTTGGAGAATTCGATGCCGTTCTTTCCCATGATCATGAGGGAAGTCATGGTGATGGCGGATTTCTTGTCTTCCTCATTGAGTGAGAAGTCGCTGAGGGAATACTTGGAAAGATCATAGCTGTATCCTTCCTTCTTTTCATCGGCGAGGAGAGCAAGATAGCCTTCCAAGGCGGCAAGGAGAGCATCGTTCTTCTTGATGGAAGTCAGAATGGTTCCGGAGACCTTGTTGTAGTGGGAATTGAGTTCCTTCTTGATGGTGGAAAGCTTATCCTTGTCATCGTGAAGAAGAATGGAGATTTCTTCTTCGGTGGCATTCTCATCACGATATTCATGGCTATCGGAAAGAAGATAGAGGATGGAGAACACATATTTTCCATCCAGGGAAGCATATTTGGATTCGATTTCGCTCTTGATGGCGGCAGAATCCGAAACGACACCAGGGAAATCCGTCTTGATCTTGTTGATTTCATCTTCGTCCTGCTTCTTGTCTTTTTCCAGACCTTCGGATTTGTTCTTCTTGATGGAGTTGGAAACATTCTTTCCGAATTTCTTGAAGATATTGTCCTTATCGGTCTTTTCTTCCTGGACATTGTCCTCCAAGCCTTTCTGGATGATTTCCAAATCCTTTTCGAGTCGGATCAGCTTGATGCTGTTGATTAATTCTTTTGTTGTCATTTTTATTTAGTACCTCTTGGCAAATTGTAGCACAAAAAAGTGACGCGAGAGCAAAAACTTCCTTTTTTTGATGAAAAGAAAGCAAAAAAAGTGTACAATCAATCGGATATGGATAATGAACTCAATTCTTTGGACACAGATAATTTAGCGACGTCTTTTGACAACAGTCCGGACAATCTTGCTACGAGCGATGAGCTCCAGGCCAGTGAAAACTATGCCACGAAGCAGGGGACTGCCTTTTCGATCGCAAAAGGTGTCTCGAGAGCACTGGTTGTGACTGGAATCACCGTCAGTGTCTCCGCAGGCGGATACATGCTATTATCCAATAGCATGGTGTCTTCACCACCGAGTGTAGCAGACTCATCTTTTGTGGTTTCTCCGACTCTTGATTCCCTTTCTTATTCTTTCAAGATTACGAATGACAAGGAATACAAGACGACATTCGAAATCCTCGAAAAGAAGGAAATCCTTTTTTTCTTGGATGTCACCAAGGCGGATACCTATTCAGGAACCGCAGAGAATCTCGGGTATGGAAAGACGCTTGTCTATCAGATCACCTATGTAGCAAATGACTATACAGGAACGCTTCTGAAAGTGAATTTCACAACGACGACGAAATAGGAGAATATATTTTATGGAAAAAAAGCTGAACTGGTTTACGAAAAAGACAAAATCACAGAAGGTCTCCTTCATTCTTTCTGTGACCTTGTTTGTGGCTTCCCTGGTCATTCTGATTCTCGGAATGAATCTTCGCCCGATCTTAGGCGATGAGGTGGCCGATGGCATTTATGGACAGGGGGTCGCAAACGGATGGATCGCCTTAGGGAAAGTCCTCACTTCCTCTGGACTGAGCTGGCTATTGACCATCATGGTGATTTCGGTGAGCTTCGTCCTCATGTTCATCATCAATTTCTGCACAAGGCTCTTCTCCGGAAACGGAAGAAAGGGAAAGACGATCGGTGCTCTGATCCGATCGTTGGCCAAATATGTCCTCATCATTGTCGATATCGCCTTGATTCTCTCTTTCTGGGGTGTGAATGTCGCCTCCATCCTTGCCGGTGTTGGAATCGTCACGCTCATCATCGGCCTTGGCTGTCAGACTCTGATTCAGGATGTCATTGCCGGACTCTTCATTGTCTTTGATGATTATTTCGCAGTCGGAGATATCTGCATCATCGATGGTTTCCGTGGAACGATTGTGGATATCGGTCTGAAGACGACGAAGCTCAAGGATGCTGGTGGAAACATCAAATCCATCAATAATTCCTCCATCAATACGGTGGTCGACCTCTCGAGAGAAGATTCGCTTGTCACTACGGAATTGACCGCAGGCTATAATGAAGATCCTGTCCGTGTTGAAGGAATTCTTCTTTCAGCACTTCCGGATATCAAAAAGAAATTGCCTCAGATCACGAGCGATATTATGTATAAGGGCATCAGCGGTGTGAATGATAGCGATGTCTCCTATCTTGTCGCCTGCCGCTGCCAGGAAAAAGATCGTTTCCAGGTGAGCCGAGATCTCAACCGTGAACTTCTTCTCCTCTGTCTGAGAAATGATATTCAGTTTGTCTATCCTCAGGTTGTGGTCAATCCGCCGGATCCAGAAGACCGTCCAAAGACGACCAAGGAAGAAATCAAGATTTCTGAGCAGACCATGAAAGAAATCCGCAAGAATGAAGAAGCGGAAGAAAACAAGAAGTTCTCCTTCTTCCATAAGGCAAAAGAAAGCTTTGATGAAACAGCCAAGGGCTTCGAAAAAGAACTGAAGAAATAAAAACATGAGGATGAACTGGCTTGCATCGGTTCTTCCTCATGATATGAATTCACAATCTAGAGATAATGGCGCTCGAAAGGGTGTCATTTTCTTTTGTGAGACAATCGAACTATTTTCCGAATGTCCCGATCGGGACAATCAAAACGCCATCCTTTCTCTTATAGGCAATATTTCCTGTCGCAGTGAGAACCATCAGGAAGGAAGGCTCTTTCATCTTCTCTGTATCCAGGTTGTTCTTCAGCTTCAGAAGATGGCCGACACCTTCCTGGATAAGTTTTTCTCCGCCTAATTTGATTTCAATAAGTCCGTATTTTCCATTTTTCAGATGGATGATAGCGTCGCATTCGAGATTGTTCTTATCGCGATAATGATAGACCATGCCGTTGAGCGCTTCTGCGAAGACTCTCAGATCACGGATGGCAAAAGTCTCGAACATGAATCCGAATGTATTCATGTCATTCATCAAATCACCGGGTCTGAATCCCAATGCCGCAGCGGCAATCGATGGGTCAATGAAATAGCGGGTATCGACTGAGCGAATGGGTGTTTTGCTTCTTAAATTTGGATTCCAGGCCTTCATATCCTCGATGACAAAGATTTTCTTTAAGGCATCAATATAGGAATGAATGGTTTTTACATTGATGTCCTCCCCTTCGTTGGTTCTAATATCCTCGACAATTGTTTCATCTCCGATCTGACTGCCCTGGTTTCTTGCATAGGATTGCATGATCCGTTTTGCTTATTCGGGGTCACGTCGGACATTGTCGACTCTACAGATATCGATATTCACAACGGCATCATAGTAATCGCTTGCCTGAGAAAGAGCACCTCTTCCGGATAAATAGGTCGAAATAGGCCATCCTCCACGGCAAATCAAATAGGCGATATCTTCCAAGGAAAGATTCGATTCTCCATAGATATCACTCTTTCCTTCAAAGAGCTGTTCGAGTCGAACGCTTCCATTTGATTCACCGGATTCGAATAAAGACATCGGCCTCATCTTCAGCCAGGTGAAACGGCCTGTTCCTGTATGAATGATTTCTTTTGTGTCGGCAGGAACTGCTGAACCAGTGAGAATGAATTGTCCAAATTCTCTTCTCTGATCCACCTCAAAGCGGATGGCATCCCATAATTTCGGTGCAATCTGCCATTCATCGATTAGTCGAGGTGTGTCGCCCTTTAGCAGGACTTCCGGTTCTGAATCTGCAAGCAGGAGGTTCTGTTTCAGATATCTTGGATTTGACAGATAGAGAATACTTTTTGCAGCCTGCTCAGCTGCAGTGGTTTTGCCACACCATTTTGGTCCTTCGATCAAGACGGCACCTTTGCATTCGAGTTTCTCTTTCAGCTGATCATCAATCACTCTCTTTTTATATTCATTCATATTCAAGGTCTCTCTTTCTTCTAACATAAATAGCCAAAGTCTCCAATACGGATGGAGACTTTGGCTGAACTCTGATGGAGACATTGGCTGACGAATATTGATTTCCATTCTTTTCTATTCGAAATAACAGGTATGAACTGGAATGGACTTTCTGATTTGGATTCTTCATTCTTCCGTGTATTCTTCGAGGTTTTCGATGATGGATTTCATTGTCTTCATGAAGATGAGTGCATCCTCATCATTGATTCCTTTTCTGGCTTCAAGAAGGACTTTATGAGATTGGGAAAGAATTTCCTTTCCGATTTCTTCACCTTTTTCTGTCAATGTGATTTTCTCATTGTAGCTGTTTTGATTATAGAGAATGATTTCTTTTTCCTTGAGAGTCTTGATTGCCTTGGATATGGCAGCCTTATCTTCCAAGGTGCATTTGACTAATTCCTTGAAGGTCATGGGTCCTTTATAGGTCAGATAGAAAAGAATGATGACATGGATATTCTTCAATCCGGAATCCTTGATGGTCTTGCTTTTGATTAGAAAGACCATCTTCGATAAAAGATGTGTATAGGTCAAAAAATCATCCAGACGCAGGGATTCATTCATTCTGTCCATGGATCATTCCTCTTTCTTGAAGAAGCTGAGAACGATGGTGCCGGGTCCGCAGTGGGTACCGATGGCAGCGCCAATCTGATAGATGGGCATCTCTGGAATCTTATCCTCGTAGATTTCCTTGTTGGATTCAAGATATTTCTCCAAGAGTTCCTTCGACTGTCCGGAATACCCGACAGCGATAGGCAAGGAGAAGTCGATTCCTCCATATTTCTCAAGTGTCTTTGTGAGAAGATTGTGTGCGTTTTTATATCCTCTGGCTTTTCCAATCAGCTTGATAGATCCGTTTTTGAGTTCAATCACAGGCTTGATGGAAAGCATGGTACCGAAAAAGGCGGCTGTCTTGGAGATTCTTCCTCCTCTTTCGAGATATTCCAAGGTATCGAGTGCAGCAATCGTGACGGAATCCTTCTTCTTTTCTTCTAGATAGGAAATCGTCTTATCAAGACTCATTCCTTTCTTGAAGCATTCCAAAGCGAGGAAGACAAGATTTCTTTCTCCGACAGAACCGCTGTTGCTATCGAAGATGTGAATCTTCTTTTTGTCGAAGCTATTGCTGGCCAATAAGGCGGATTGGTAGCATCCAGATAACTTGGATCCCAATGTGATGCAAAGGACATCATTTCCATTATTGATTTCCTTTTCGAAGGCTTCCATATAGGAAGAAGGATTGACCTGGGTTGTCTTTGGGAATTCCTTCTTTTCACTGAGTCGCTTGTAGAATTCGTCATGGCTGATGCTGACGCCATCGAGGTATTCCTGGTCAGAAAAGAGGGTGACAATCGGAATGACTTCGATATTCAGCTTCTTTGCTTCTTCCTGGGATATGTCGGAACCGGAATCGGTGATGATTTTGATCATGGTGTTCTCCTTTTCGAACAAGTAGAATTATACGCTAATTTGTTGATTTGTCAACAAAAAGGAGGGATCCTTCACCTCTTCTTTTCGGATCTTTCACCATCGACTATTTCTCTTCGACGTCGATATAGGAACCAGGGTTTCTTTTCAGCTGTTGATCGAAAATCTGCAAGGCAAAACGGTGTGCCCATGTTCGGTCCATCTGTTTGATAGGTCCATATTGGCTGATTTTGATTCCATGCTTATCATAGAGATAGAGTATATATGTCTTTTCCATTTGCATTTTCTCCTTATGGAAATTATATCGATTTGATTGTCGAAAATGAAGAGATGGTGATTGAATGGATTGAAAAGGAATGATTGTTTCTATGATTGGGATAAAATGATCTGCATTCTGATTTTTTAATAAAAAATCATATTCATTTGTATCCAATTGCTACGATGTCACGGAATAACC
>CAVCCX010000081.1:0-5588 GCA_963600815.1 Bacteroides uniformis
TGTTTTTCCTGCGAGTGGAATGGTTCTATACAAAAGAAAAAGACCTCTGTACGACTCATACAGAGGCATGAGATAATGCTTATCGTGATTCTGGATTCTTACTTGTCCTTGGAATCAGTTGCTTCCAATGATCAGCACTCTCTTTTTGGTAAGAGATATATGTTTTCTTTGTCGAAGCAAATCTCTTCGGTATGATTGTAGATTTGATTCATATCCTCCATTTTTTCAACGAACACCTTGATGCCAGGATCTTCAACAGAGGCGAACTCTTTTACGGCTATTTTCTTCATCTCTGCAGAGTTGTTTTCGAGATGTCCACCCTTTTCGATCAAAAACTCATCGGCTTTTCCATTCTTGACGAGAGGTATTTTTCCTATAAGCTTGCCAACAGATTTTCCTGCGATTCCGACGCCTTTCAGGACATTCGCGCCGACTTCGGATGAACCTAATTTATCGAGATAAGAATATCCTTTCTTGTACTGTGCATGATATTCTTCCAGGAATTTGTTTGTTTCTTCTTTTGTTGAAAGAATGTATTCCTCTTTGAAGTTTCCACTCAGCATGATTTCCAGCAAGGAGGAAAAGGAAAGCGTATACAAAGACAAACGATAATATTTGAATTTCTTCTCTAAATCGGATAATTCCGATTTGACTTTGCCTTGGGTGACGAGAAATTTTTTGGATGAAATGATATCTTCGACTTTCTTTTGATAGGCAATGACATTCTTTCTTGAGCGATTCTTGATGTCCGTGACCAATTGATGACTGCTCGAAATAGAGATGTCATTGTCCCAGTTGTATTTGTAGTTTTTGGCGATTTCCAATAGGCTCTCAACATCTGCCTCAATCTGGGATTCATTCTCGATTTCCAAAAATGTGAGGATTTTCTTTTGTGTTTCTTCGATTGTCGTCAATTCTTTTTCGATGGAATAAAGGGCAACAGCAATCATGAGGGTGGCTGGATTGATGGAAGAGGCAATCCGTGTCGTCGCTGAAATCGAATCCACCTGAGAGAATTGAGCCATCTTTGAGGCTCCGTTGGCTGTCTTCAAGGCACCCCAGGCATTTCCGTTCTTAGCCATTTTCAGTGCATCTCCAGGAGAAGCGTTCGCAACCCGAAATAATCCATCGGTCGGAAGAGTTGTCGTCACAGTCGTGAAGGTTGGCATCAATGAGGCCATTGCTGTACCTAAAGATCCGAGTTTCCCAATTGGGACACTCAATGTTTTTTCAGTCTTTATCGATTCTCTTGTACGGGCGAGCATTTCTTCTGATAATTCAACAAGTCCATTCTTTTCTTCAGCCTTGACGATTTCATCCATATTCGATTTCCTCACTTTGACGAAGACGACACTGCAAACCAGATTCACAGGACATGGAATCCTGTTCCGATTCTCGCTTTCAATTATACGATAATTCCATAGTGTATGAGACGTATTTTTGACAGTTTTATTTCGATGATTATAAAAACGTAGAACCTGTTCTTTGAATCATAATCCGTTTACCAAAAAGACCTCTGTACGACTCATACAGAGGCATGAGGTCGATGATTCTTAGATCACTTCGTCTTCACAGCCTTGAAGCATTCGATGATGGCATTGTCGACTTCATAACCAAGAGAGAAGACCAATGCGAATTTTCCATTGGTGGCATTGTATTCTCCTTCGATTCCTAAGACAGTGAAGGTTTTCGGTGCTTCATCTTCATAGAGATAGATTTCGGCATTGTCTTCCTTATATCCTGTTCCATCGATGGCTCCCATCATGGAAGCATTCTTTGTAATTCTTTCACCATGGACGACTCCTTTTTCTTCAAGATAACTACACATCTCATCGAGAGTCTCTACGACAGTTTCTGGTCCTGTCGAGGTGGAAGCAGTTGTCGATTCAGACGTAGAATCGGACGTCGAGGATAGACTGCTTGTATTCGATGTATTGCCACAGGATGTGAGCAGAGTGAGTACAAGTGGAAGCATGAAAAGTATTTTCTTCATAGTGATACGATATTCTCCTTTATGGATAGGAAAAGCATAGCAAGGAGAAAAGAGAATTTCCATGCACATTCTGTGCGGAATCTAGATGTTTTTCTGCTCTTCGAGATAGTCATGTAGGATGATTGCATATCGATTTCCTATCTTCCAGAGGGAATCGAAGAAGGATTCACTGAATCTCTTCATCTGAGAAACATCCATTCGGATTGTCTTTTCATCGAAGAGTCCGAGTTCATATCGGATGTATAGGAAATAGTAGGCATAATCTGAATATTCCTTATCAGCAGCTAATCTCTTCATATGTTTTTCAAGAAGAGAATCATATTCCTTGATGAACGCCCTTCTTTTCTGTTCATAGGGAGAATCAGTGACCATATCTCGGATGGGAGAGAAGAAATTTGCATCATATCTTATCTTTTCATCCGAAATTTCAGAAATCAGATCATCGGATAAGGATTCACTACTCATTTTCAGATAGAGATAGCCAGAACAGGATAGGATGTTGATCGATGCGAGAGCATCGACACCATCCGATATGGATTTCTCAAAAGAAGAAATAGCCTCAAGACATTCTTCGATGGTGAAATCCAAAGACTCTATCTTTTCTTTCAGGATTCTCATGCCTTTCTGGAAGATCTCTGATTTCATAGCTTCTTCGGATTGAGCAACCGGAAAGAAATGCTGAAAGCATTCTTTCCAGGATGCGAGACTCTCCTTGTCTAGAAGAAGATCGAAGAAATGGATTGGATCCGAAAAGACTCTTTCATTCTTTTTCAGATGGGTGAGATCACCATATTTGATCTCTGAAAAAGAAAACCCGGTATGTCTAGCAATATTCTCGATGATTTCATCACTGGCATGTCTTTTTCCATTCTCTATCTTTTCAAGAAGGCTATTGGAGATTCCTTCTTCTTTGTCTTCTAACTTTATATAGGATGCAAAGTCGATGGTACTCATTCCATTGGCATTCCGGATGGCTTTTATATTCCGACCGATCTGTTTGTCATCATAGTTCATTATAGGTATCCTCTTTCTTGATTATACATCGAGTGGAAAAGAAGAAAAGAATAGAAAAAGCTCCCTCAATGAAGAGAGAGCTCATCTCAAGGTTGGAAGGGGATGCTTTCACGACAACGTATTTCCCAATTTCGCATGGATCCTTCCCCTAGGCAAGGAATGCCCTATTGATACACTCCACGGGATAGCCTAGGTCCTCTGAATAAAGAAAGCAGGTTTATGAAAACCGGGATTGGATTAACAAAATAAAAACTCTAGATTTCGTACAAGATGACTCTTCTCTGAGTCGTCAGGAAATCCAGCATTCGATAGGGTTGATCTTTATACCCTTTATATATGGCATAGCCTTTGAAAAGATTGCAAATACCATTGATGGAATCATTTTTCGCTTTGATTTCACTGCATTCTTTCGGAATCGAATATGCAAACACGATGATCGAATTCGCTTCTGTGTCATAGATTTTCACTTTGTCGAAGATACTGAAGAAATAGCTGTAATCAGCTTCACACAGAGAATGGCCATAGATGACGATGTTTTCGAATGGAGCATTTTCGTCATATTCATTCTGAATCATATCCAGTTCCATTCGTCTGCTTGTCTTTGAAAAACGAAGACTGTTATCATCCAGGCCTTTTTTTGAATCGATTCCGAATATCGGATGGTCCGTATCACCGTTTATGTGATGTAATTTATTTTGGATTCCACCATTCAGATCGCTGTAATTGAAACTATCCACAGAAGTGATTGTTGGCGATTCTGAATCATTGAAAAGCCTAAAAAATTTTCTTGTCTTTTTCTTATAGTCCTCAAGATTCTCTTTGACTTGTTCCTTTATGTATCCGCCAAAATGAATCTCGAACTTTTTCAGTTCGTCGAATAGCCAGATGTAATTGTTCTTTTTTTGTTCGTTCGCAGCGAAACAGTATCTGATTAAGAGCGATAGAGATTTTCTTTCATGTTCTGTCAAATCTACAAAGTAACCATTTTTAGACATTTTCAAATTATCACAATGATTGGAAACTCCTTGGAAAATGAGAGCCCATCTAGGAAAATTCTTAAGTCTGGAATCATTAGTTGAAGATTTTGACAAAGATGCTGTGATTGTGGATTCTACATCACACCAGTTCCATTTTTCGTGCTTCATTTCCATGCTCGGTTTGGATAACAGGTAAAAATAAATATCCCAGACACTTATTTTGCTTGAAGCATCTAATAAGGGCTTTATATCTTCTTGTTGGTCAAGACATGTATCAATCAAATCTTCTATCTTTTTGTTTCTTTTCCAAAAGTCACTGAAAAAATCGACATATCTTGTTTTCAAGCCACAATGCAAATCAAAACCATTGCCGATGACGATTTTCTTTTTAGGCAAATTCCGTATGAAAGATTCTTTTGATTCCATAAAATCTCCATTTCAATAAAGAAGGAGCCATAAGACTGGACATTCCTATGACTCCTTGTTGTTTCAAAGGTAAAATTCTGAAATTCTAAGATTATCGCTTATGCTGTTGTAACCCTTGCGTAGAAGCCAAGCGTCACAGTTAAATCAGCCAACTCCGTAATATTGCTGACATTGGTTGAAGAATCCAATCCCTCAAACCAAGCAGTGAAGATTACATCTAAGCTAGAGACAGTATTATCAACGGATGTCGTTCCGAGATAATCTGTTCTCTTTTTTGCGTTTTCTACAGTCGAAGCGGCGGCATGATTATTTGCATTCCATGTGGAACTATTATCATTACCGAAAACATTAATGGTGTTTGCTGAAGTAAAGGTGGTTCCACTTACTGCAGTGTATGTTGAAGTAGCATTTGATGCAGTTCCATTGACATATCCGGTTGTTGCCGCATTAGATGCTGTGACATTGGGAGCATAAACGACTCTAGGAGCAGAATCTCCCGTAGCTTTCATGGAAATTCTCAGTGCCTGATTTGCTGTTCCGGTACCTTCCGCTTTAGAAGTCGATGGATCAAAGAAGATGTTGTAGGTATTCGTTTGACCTTCAGTTATTTTGAGCTTGAAAGTTTCGGTCCATTCGACTGCATAATAGTATCCAGTGGCTTCATGCTTATAGTTGACTTCCTTGAAGCCTGTCGCAGTGCCATCGGTATTATCAACGTCGGTATAGATCTTCGAACCATCATAAGAGGCATCGGCCATTCCTGTCGCTGTGACGGAAATTACGCCTTTGTTGTCTCCGGTTTCGGCAGATGTTCCTTTATCAGAATCTCCAGTTGCAACTACTTCGAGACTGCCTTCAAGATTGGCGACTTTGAACTTGCTTCCCGTAAAGGTGACTGCCTGATTTGCTGTGAACCATGCCACGGTGCCAGTGACGCTGGCGACTGTCGTGGCCGTGATCAAAGCGAGGGCAGGGACGATAATCTTGGATTTCTTAAATTTGTTTTTCATGTTTTCTTCTCCTTTCTTTATTTTTCTAGAGAAAACAAACAAGAAACCTTTGAGATATGAAAAAAGAGCGATATCCCAAATGAGTCTTGGGACAATAATGAAGATAAATTGTTTTTCCAGGAGTTGGGAAACCCCTGAAAGCATGTTCATCTCTAGAACCAATTTTAT
>CAVCCX010000082.1:0-5531 GCA_963600815.1 Bacteroides uniformis
AACGAACCCTGCCTGCCATGGGTAGAAAGCTCGTATCAGATTCGACTGGCGGAGCGATGGGGTCTCGGGACGAACTTCCGAGACCTCATCATCAATGGCATCAATCGTGGTTTTTGTTCCGAAAAGATTGGTATAGATTCTTACATTGCCGTTTTTGTAGATAAGAACCCTATCGACGAAATGGTTTATGAAAGACGTCTTCTTGGCATCATTCTCCACCGGGTATTCCGACATAATCTGAATCGCTGTCTTGATTTCCAGTTTTGTGAATTTCCTATGGTGGACACATTCCATTTGAAGGGTCCTTTCCATTCTCTCCTTTTCATCCACGAGGTTTTGGAGTTCCTCTTTCACACCTTTGGTGAAGATGCCCGCCTTGATGGCGTTCATGATGTTTCCAATCTGCGTTTCGATTGTCTTCAAGCTCGATTTCAGAGAAGAGATTTCCGGAGAATCCTTCTCCTGTAAGGCATAGATTGCCTTAGCCAGTTCATTTACGAATTCATCTTCGGAAAGGACGTGTCTGACGGCAAAGATGACAAGTTCCTCAATCAAATCCTTTCTTATCGGCGCAAGCTTACATTTTTTCTTTCTTGCTCCCTTGCATTTGTAATAGGAGAAAAGCTTTCCCGTCTCTGAAGTGCCAGATTCCCCATTGAGGGATTCTCCGCATTCACCGCAGTAGATTTTTCCTTTCAATGCGAATTCAACGCCTTCACGGAACGCGCCACCGCTGTGTCTTCTCTGTTTCCTTCTCTCTTGCGTCCTTCGGAATGTATCGTCATCGATGAGACGCGGAAAGCCGTTCTTATTCACTGCCTGGCTGCATTTCAGGACACCGATATATCTTTCGGAAGCGAGCACCTTTTCGACGAGATGATGGCTTATCGGTCTTCCATCGTTTCTTCTCATTCCGAGAGACGTGAGTTTCTTCGCAATCTGGTTCAGGTTGAGACCTTCGTAGGCATAGAGCCTGAACATCTCCTGAACGATTTTCCCTTCGTTTTCATCGATGGCATATCTATGGTCGATGACTTTATATCCGAATTTCGGAGTCCCACCAATGGACAATCCCTTGAGCACGTTCTCCCTGATTCCTCTGTCGACCTTTTCAGCCAGATCCTTCGAATACCACTCGCTGATTCCATCGATGAGGGATTCAATCAAGATACCATCGGATGAATCGGAAATCCTCTCCGTGACGGAGATGACCTTCACGCCGTTGTTTCCTAATATCGACTTGTATTTCAGGGAATCGTATCGGCTTCTTGAGAATCTGTCCATCTTCCAGACGAGGATGACGTTGAATCCATGGTTCACGCTTTCCCTGATCATCCTCAGGAATTCCGGTCGATTGTCTGTCGTTGCGGATTTTGCCCTGTCGACATATTCGCCGACGACTTTCATTCCGTATCTTTTTGCGTATTCGAGGCAGTCTCTCCTTTGCCCTTCGATTGAATTCTCGGTCTGGTTCTCGCTTGAGTAACGGCAGTACAGAACCGCCCTGGCTTCTCCTTCCGGTATGATGACTTCCTTCTTTTTCTTCATAAGCACGCTCCTATCGATGCCGAATTGAGCGGACTGCCCAAGGCCGTGACATTTATCGTTCCTTTTGTCGAACAATCCGAATCCATGAAATCGGCTGAAGATGGAAGAATTCTTTTCTGCTCTGCTTTGTCTTTTTCTTCCATCGCCATTCTTTCGTGAACCTTTGCCATGAATTCTTCATCGCTCATGCGTATGAAGACATCGTTTGCGATATCTCTCGCATAGGATCCGATGGTTATCTTCTGATTGTTTGTCTTTTCTTCTTTGCTGTAGTAGATGTGGTAACTTTTTGGTTTTCGCAATAATGTTCCTCCTTTCCATCGAGCTGGGTCTCCCAGCTGCGAAACGGTGCATTGACTAAAATTTAGTCAAATGCCTTATGCTCTTTCTAATAAGCCTCCAATTCGTCCCCATTCTCATCGATGATTCCTTCCTCAACGAGCCTCTCGTGCTCGGCTTTTGCGAGAAGATATTCGTATTCATCGAATAAGGATTCGGCTTCTTTCCTAGCCTTTTCATTGATTTGCGAGGCTCTTGCCATCGCTGATAGAACCGACTGCAGATGGCCTTTGTTTTTCGCCTTTGGATGTCTTTTCGTGGCGTTTTTCCGCGTTTCCGCAAATCTCGAATCAACGATGTAGCCGATGATGACGTTTCCCATTCTTCTATGGATGTCCTTTCGGAATTTCGTCTCCTTCAGCCATTCATCCGGCGTTTCGACATGGTGGAATCTTGCTGACTGGATCATCTCATCATCCCTTTTGGCCAATTCAGAGCAAACTTTGAAATAGCGCTGCCTTGTCCCATCATGGGAGAGAATCATGTCGGAAAGGCTGTCAATTTTGTCTCGGAACGGGGCCATGTTGTCCGAGTCATAGGCGATATGTCCTTTCCTTGGGATTTCTTCGTATAGGTCTTTTATGATGGCTTTCATCGATGAATCCAACTGGTCATCGAGAGTCGATTTCGTTTGCCTGACGGCTTCGTCCCTCATTCTTCTCAGTCCTTCGACCGGCTGGAGGAAATGGGATTCGGCGTTCATCTTCAATGCCCTGATTTTGTCGATTCCGATTTTCCCTTTTCGGTATCGGAAAGACTTTGACTTCTTGTCATAAATCTGCGGCTCTTTCTCGAAGAAGGAGATATGGATATGCCTGTTGTCGGTGTTCTCATGGAGTCCCGCGTACCAGATGACGTTCTCGCCATCCATTCCGATGCTCTTGAAGAACTTCGGCAGGATATCGTTGAGAAGGCTGTTCGCATCCTTCCAGTTCGTAAGGTTTCTCTTTCCGTATTTCTCCTCGGTTGAGATGACCATGTCCCATATGGTCGATTTCGTGTTCCTAAGCTGTTCTCTTAGAATCTTCTTCTGGGATGAGTCCATCAATCCGAATTGGTTGAAGACGCCGGATGATTTCTCGGGGTTGCCGGCGTAATCGACATAATCGCTGAATTCATCGGTGCTTTTTATGCCTTTGTCGATGTAGCCTAGATAATCATCTTTCTTCGCCGATGAGAGGAAATCCCTATGAGTGGAATCCACGTTGTAGTAGTGGATCATCGCGGTGATGTTAGGCGTTGCTGTAGGCATTCTCGATAGCAGTCGATCCTTTCATCAGGTAGTCCGGAAGATTGTCGTATTTTCCGATCATGAGCTCGGATTCCGTGACGAGGCCGATGGATTTTGCAATCTCCACGGCCATGTTCCTCGTCTGGTTTCTCAACTTCCTTTCCATCTCATCCTTCTTGATGATTTCACCCATCATCTCCAAAATCTTCCTGTTTTCTTCCTGAACAGAAAAAAGCGATGTGGAAATCTTACCGAGCTCTCTTGAGTTCGTCAGTTCGTTTTCCATATCGATGGCGTCCAGCCCCTTTTCGATGACATGCAACACAAGGGCAGACTTTGTGTTGTACGAGCTTTTCTCGTAAAGCTTCATGAGTCTATCGGATAAATCTTTCCTCACACCGTTGACTGTGATGTAGTAGAAATTTTCTTTTCCCAATTTTTGCCTCCTTTCAAATATGGCCCCTCACTTAATTACTGAATTTCACCCCTCCGTTTGACGAAAACGAAAAATAGGAACCGACAAAAGTGCCGATTCCTACGATGTTTCTAAGAATTTAAAAATTTTTTATATTTTTTCTCAAGGTGGTCTGAATTCCCGAAATTACATTTCTATGTCCGCATTTTTCGTTCTTCTTTTCTTTAGGTCTTCCTTGAACTTTTTCTCTCCAAACTTCAGACGCTTTTCTTTTTGCTCATCTTTCAGCTCATCCAATTCATCATGGAGAAATTCAAGATCATAATAGTTCATGCCAGCCGTCATCTTGTAATCCTCCCATTGCCATGTCCTATAGCCGAGTGGGTTCGACATCTGGTATAGAGCTTTTATCGTATGCATTTTGCCAACACCCAATTTTGACCGTGAAATGATATGGTAGATGTATCCGTTCTCCCTACCTTCGTTTCCGTTCAATGGGGTGGAACTGATAAGATGCATTTTCTCATAGCGACGTAAATCCATCTGTATTGTTCGATCGCTTACGCCCAGTTTCTTGGCAAGCCAATGGATTTTGAATGGCTTTCCATCATTCTCACGGATATAGGAAAGAACCATTGCTCGCCTTTCATCAGCCGATGGCTTTCTTATTTCGTAGACTCTTTGCCCGTATTGGTTTCTTCCGGCATAGACCAAAACAAAGCCGTGATGGTTTCCTTTCCATCTGATTTCTTCACCGGTCTTGAGTCTATAGATGTGTTTGCTTTTCATGCTATTTTCGAACGCCTTTGGTTTTGATGATATTCTTCACCTTTTATCATATCAAAATATCGATGTATGAGCTTGAATTTCATTAAAACCGACAAATAGATGACAGAATTGTATAACATCTAACAAGCGATGTTTTACAATATAAGTATGTCGTTCACAGATTTCCTTAAAACATGCACGAAAAAGGATGGGACTCCATTGAGTGCGAGATCGATAGAACATTATGTTAGTGGCTTGAACGTAGTATCAAATGATATGCTCCGTGAGAAAGTCATTGGAAAACCACTCCAAGATATGGAGTTGTTTGAATTGGATTTAGCAATCGCTCTTATTTTCAGGAATAAATTCTTCTTGGAAAAAGATGCGGTAGGTAAAAGAATGTATAGCAATTCTCTCAAACATTTTAGATATTATGTTTCTTTGAATGTCAGTAGTGCCACTGCCGAAATTGCAGAAGTGGATAAAATTGAAAGAGATACATCGATAAGCAAAACCGAAAGAGAAACCATTGTCAAAGCACGCATTGGCCAGGGACAGTACAGGAAACGATTATTGGATAAATATAACCATGAATGTATTATCACTCATGTCGGAATCCCAGAAATTCTGATTGCCAGTCATATCAAACCATGGGCGGTGTCAAATAACGAAGAAAGAATCAGTTCGGAAAACGGCTTTATTCTCAGCGCTACATACGATAAACTTTTTGATCAAGGACTAATTTCATTCCAAAATGACGGCAAAATAATGATTTCAAGTATGATTTCTAATGATAATGCTTCTTGTTTGAACTTAGATAAAGGTAAAGAGTACAACATAAAATATAATCCGGATATGAGAGACTTTCTCGAATATCATCGTGATGTGATTTTTATAAGGTGATTCATAAGATGAGTGATTTGTTTAAAAAATACAGAATGGAAATTTCTAGTAATGGTCAACATTACTATGATGAAAATCTAATGGAAAGAGATTATTCATTAGAGTGCACCACACCGATAAAATTTATTCACAATGCTTTTTGTATTGAAAATGGCTCATGGAAAAACATAATGCCAGCCATCGTCAACTATCTCTTCTTTATATCGAGCAGAAGCAAAGAAGAGGCTTTGAATTTAAGAACAAACTGGACAAAACAAGCTTATTTTTATGAAGGAAATATTAAATCCAATCTGATTCTTCTTGATAACGGTCTTTATCTTAATGGGA
>CAVCCX010000083.1:0-5432 GCA_963600815.1 Bacteroides uniformis
CCATAATCCATCATACAAAAAAAGCAAAACATACACGGAATTGCATATATTTTGCTATGTTGCGATATTTTTTTGAGAACTTCCCATTGTGTAGCTATAAAACGGCTGCAAGATAAGGGGGAAGGAAAGAAAAGAAAAATCTTAAGGCCTTTCTGCAATGAACTTAGAACACATTTTATGAAGAGTGAAACACATAAACGCCAGTATGATAAAATGATGAGGACAAAGGAGACATGCACCATGAAATACACACTTAACGACCTTCAGGATGAAGATATCCCATCCCTAGCAGAAATCTACAACTACTACATCAGGAACACCTGCTACACCTTCGAAGAAAAAGAACTTTCCTTAGAAGAATTCACTATCCGCTGTCATACGATTCATGCGAAATATCCCTACATCGTCATCAAAAACGAAGAAGGAAAGATTCTGGGATATAGTTACCTCGACACATTCGCCAGCAGAAGTGCCTATCGCTACAGCGTCGATCTATCCATCTATATCTCCAAGGATCATACCCATGAAGGCTTGGGAAAAATCCTCCTTTCTGAAATCGAAAAGAAGGCAAGAGAACAGGGATATAGAAACATCATCTCCATCGTCACCTCAGAAAATCAGGCGAGCATGAAATTCCATGAACGGAATGGTTTCGTCCTGCAAGGGCATCTAACGAACATCGGCTATAAGATGAACAGATGGTTAGGAACCTACTATTACCAGAAAGAATTGAGAGAACAGAAATGAAAAAGCTAGAAGAAAATCCAATCAACAAAAGACAGATCGAATTATTGAAGAAGAAATATGTCGTCGACGAAGAAACAAAGACTGTTTCTGTCACCATGCACTATCCGACAAGCGATGAACTCTATCTAAGTGATTGTGAATATACCAACTATCGTGAAATCAACAAGGATGTCACGGACAGAATCTCCGATATTCTCTCTCGAATTCCCTTGGGATACAAAGTTAATCTCGCCTTCAAGATCGATGACTATCAGGACTGCTCGCCTAAGCAGCTTGCCACTTCCTTCAGCGACTATTTCGAGGAAAGCCATTATTCCAACTATGGAGAAACCAAGAAGAGAACACTCCAGATCGCCTTCCTTCTTGTCGCCGGTATCCTTCTTCTCATCGGAAAGGTTGCCTTCGACAACTCCACCTATTTCTCCGAGACGACGACCAAGCAGGTCATCTCGGAAATCATCGATATCAGCGCCTGGGTCTTCATCTGGGAATCGGTATCCATCATGTTCCTCTCCCCAAGTGAAGAGAAAATCCGGAGCATCCGTTTCCAAAGGAAGATAAAGTCTCTTTCCTTCCTCGACAAGGAAGGGAATTCTCTCTATTCCACATCCTCCGAAGACATGTTCTCGACCTGGATCGAAGAAGGAAAAATCCACAAGATCGAAAAATATGCCCTTCTCATCGGTGGAGCCGGCATCCTCGGAGTGGGCTGCTCCATCCTGATCAGGCTTCCTTCCATCATCTATGCGACCGACTATTCCCAGGGTCAGGGATATGTCTATATCATCACCCATATCATCACCACCATCATCGCCCTTGTCTATGTCTTCAGCGGACTTTGTGGCATCTCGGCCTATGCGAACAAAGGAAAACTGCGTCAGTATCTCTCCGTTTTCGGAATCGTCAATAGCGTGATTGTCGTCTTTGAGACCATCCTTCTTATCTATTCCTTCACCATCGATGGTGCCTTCTCCTTTCGAAATCTCATCTCCGGCCTCTTCTCCATCATCTTCAACATCTTCTATATGATCGGCTATTTCAGCTATCTCAGGCTGAACAATTTCCATAAAAAGAAAAACTAAGGAGCATATTGCCATGAATGAAAATCTTGTTTCGCAGATTCTGGAAGATATGATTCATTATTCGAAAGGAAATCTTCATGATATCGCCCATTTCATGAAGGTCTATTCCTTTGCCAGAACCATCGCTGTCGAAGAAGGACTGAAAGACGACCTTCTCATCTCCATCGAAATCACCGCGATTCTCCATGATATCTCCTGTCCGCTTTGCCGAATCAAATACGGAAATACCAACGGGAAGCATCAGGAAGAAGAAAGCGGACCTTTGGTCAAAGATTTCCTGAAGGATTACCCCATCGAAGAAAAGACCAAGGAGAGAATCAATTACATCATCTCCCATCACCACACCATCACGAATGTCGATGGCATCGACTATCAGATCATCCTGGAAGCCGATTTCTTGGTCAACGCCGATGAAAGCCACATGAATAGAGAGCAGATTATGAATGCTGAAGAGCAGTTCTTCAAGACGGCGAGTGGAAGAAGAATCCTCGAATCGATGTATCTTGCCCAGGAATGATGAATTACACGCTCGACGAAATCAAGAAGGAACTTTTCGATGAGATTCATCTTCTCGAAGAAAAGAATCCTTCTTTTCTCAACTGCCGGAAATGTCCCTTCAAGGGAAAATGCTGCATCGACAACGATATCGATATCAGAGAAGATGAATGGGAGAAAATCGTAAAATTCCTCGATGAAAATGAAGAGGCAAGAAAGAAAATCAAAGAGAACTTTCTTTCGAATCGGAAATGCTATTTCCGAACGGAGGAATGCTGTCTCATTCATCCCATACGTCCCACCAATTGCATCTATACCCCCTATCAGATCATCCAGAATGTCCATGATAAGACCCTGACGTATTCCAAGAGAGATGCATTCTGCAATTTCACCACCAAAGAGATTCCCTGCACCGAGCTCTTTTCTGATGAGAATCCTCTTCTCTATCTGAAGGAAGAAAACGAATACTATCTCTTCCTCAATCACTGGTATTTCCGCTATGAAAATCAGTCCATCTTCACCTACAAGATGACCGGAGAAGAAAGACTGAGAGAATATTTCCAGAAGGAAGAAAAGACTGGCAGAAGATAGAATCTTGTTTCTTTTCTTCACTTTGCTCACCTTGATTCATCAAAGGAATGAGAACCAAAATGGATTTCATTCCTTTTTTGGCGTTCTGCATTTCCTTCTTTTTGAAACTCCAAAATCCGTTTTGTTTGATTCTTTGTGTAAAGAAAAGAATAAAAAAGAATCTATTTTTTGATATAATCTTTTCTCGGAGGATATACATATGTACGCAAAGAACGTTTGGTTGGACGCCGATGAGAAGAAAGAAAAAGCCATCTTTGATTTCTCCAAAGAATACATTTCTTTCCTCAATTCCTCAAAAACAGAGAGAATGGCCGTTCAGACAACAAAAGAAATCTTAGAGAAGAATGGCTATAAGCCCTTAGAAAGCCTCTCTTCCCTGAAAGCCGGAGACAAAGTCTATAGCATCAACAAGAGCAAGAATATCCTTGCTGCCGTAATCGGAGAAGAGCCGCTCGAAAACGGAATGAGAATCCTAGGAGCCCATATCGACTCCCCGAGACTCGACATCAAGCAGAATCCGCTTTTCGAAAAAGGTGGTTTCGCCATGATGGAAACCCACTACTATGGTGGCATCAAGAAATACCAGTACACCACCATCCCGCTCTCACTTGTCGGTGTCGTCTATACGAAAGATGGAAAGAAGATCGATATCAATATCGGCGATGACAAGGATGATCCGATCATCGGCATCACCGACCTGTTGATTCACCTTTCCGCTGACCAGATGCAGAAACCGGCCAGCAAGGTCGTCGAGGGAGAAAACCTCGACCTGATGGTTGGAAATATCCCATCCAAGAATGAAAAGAAGGATCCGGTGAAGAAAGCGATACTCGCTCTTCTCAAGGACAAATACGGCTTCGAGGAAGAAGACTTCCTTTCTGCCGAACTCCACGCTGTCCCTGCCTCTCCGGCCAGAGACTTCGGTCTGGACCGTTCCATGGTCGCCGGCTATGGACAGGATGACAAGGTCTGTGCCTATACATCCTTGGCTGCCATCCTCGACATCAAGAAACCGAGATACACATCCGTCTGTGTCCTTGTCGACAAGGAAGAAGTCGGATCCATCGGTGCCACGGGTGCCCAGAGCGACTGGTTTGAGAACACCATCGCCGAGATGATCTATCTTCAGTCGAAGAAGGATTCCTCGCTTGCCATACGCCATGCCATGAGCCGTTCCTTGATGCTCTCAAGCGATGTCTCCTGTGCGGTCGATCCGATCTATCCGAGCGCCAATGAACCGAAGAATTCCTGCTATTTCTCAAAGGGAATCGTCTTCAACAAATATACCGGTGCGAGAGGAAAATCCGGCTGCAATGATGCCATGCCTGAATTCCTCGCCCTCATCCGTAAGATCATGGATACAAATGATATCCACTATCAGACAAGTGAAATCGGAAAAGTCGATCAGGGCGGAGGCGGAACCATTGCCTATATCCTTGGAAACTACAATATGTATGTTCTCGATGCCGGTATCCCGGTCTTGAGCATGCATGCTCCGATGGAGATTGTCTCCAAGGCCGATGTCTATGAAGCCTACTTAGCCTACTATCATTTCCTTGATTCCGACTTGCATTTAGACTAAAAGTCGAATACACTTCTTCTGTCCGCCATAAACAGAAATAAGTGGATCTCTCTATTTCTGGTTTCCTTTTCCTGCCCGACATTGAAATAAAAAATAAAAAGTAATGATCTATTTCTTCTGTGCGGGGAAAAGGAAATATTGGCGGATTTTCCGTTTTCCAGATTATCTTCTTGCACTTTTATCAGAATTAAACTATCTTTATTTCGTAATTGGAGAATTTTATACATGAAAAAAAGAAATTTGCTGTTATTGTCTCTTGTCTCTCTTGCCCTGGTCGGATGCCAGAGAACGAATGCTTCCTCAACAAGTCCGACTTCTGCAACCGACAAGACTTCCCAAAAGACTTCCACGACGACCTCGACTGCTTCCTCCACTACAAAGGAATCAAGCAGTCCTGTCTCTTCCTCTTCTTCGACAGTCGAAGATTCCTCTTCCTCTAGTTCTGCTGCCATCCACCTCACGGATTGGACAGAAGCCATGAAGAGTGAAATGAAGGCCCACTTCGATAACCAGGTCATTCCTTTTGTCGACTTGGGAAGCGATGTCACAGCTTCCTACAAGACGGATAAATATTTCTACCGCATCTCAGCTACCGGTACATTGGATGCCACCTTGATTTCCACAATCAAGACCACCTTCACCACAGCCGGCTACACCACCAAGAGCGAAACCTCTTCTTCTCTCCGCATGGATCATGCCTCTGGCTTCTCTCTTCGTGTCACCCAGGGAACCAATACCCTCATCTACATGGATATCATGTATTTCGAGCCCTATGACAAAACGAGCGTCACCACCTATAGCGATCAGAAAGCCTATACCGACTTATTGGCTTCCGCCCATTGTGAAAACATTCCTTTCATCTATTTGGGAAGCAAGAAGGTCACGGCCACATCCGATAGCACGGGACACTTCCTCACTGGCGGAAGAGCCAGCGA
>CAVCCX010000084.1:0-5394 GCA_963600815.1 Bacteroides uniformis
ATATATATATATATATATATATAATGATAAGCGATAAAAGGAGGGAATTATGAGTGAAATAAATAGAATGGGTGCTGGTTGGTTTATTGCCAAAGCAGCCATCGATTATGGCATTTTGAAACCTCAGAATATTCATTTTGGGAAAGAATCGTCATGGAAGACAAAAGAGAATACCTATAAAAGAACGTTTCATCTGCATTCTCAATATATCGATGAGATCCTTAGACATTGGAGAAGCAATATCGCATTGATAGGCAGTGGATTCTCGAATCAGGACTTGAGAATTCTTGCACTTCAATTGCAGAAGATTATGTCTCCTCAAGTGACAGATTATTCGAATCTAATCGAAAACAAAAAAAGTACAAAGATATGGAATGGTTTCGATGACGATGATGGTCTTGTCAGATATGATTCCAATGTTCCTGAAAATCAGAGAGTTCAGGGACTGGCCAGTTATTTGAATGAAATCTATCGCCTCATACAAGATTATGCAAGAGACATGACTTCATCATTATTCTCAGAATCGGGCAGCAAATTTTCCTTTGAACCGATTCCGGTCATTCTGAGACAAGGCCATCCGACTCGTGTTTATGAAACAGATGACAAAACGCTGGCAAGAATGATTGACATGATCGAACGGAATAATAATGGCTCCTATGAACGGATTCTTTCTATTTTGGAGAAAAGAAAAACTATATTGTCGATAGTGGGCCTTTATTGTAAAACTCGCATCGTCCTGTATTACGAAAACACGTCGGCAACATCAATAGACGAATTGCGCGAAGAATTAGAAATGACTTTGGCTCATGAATACATGCATTATGTTCATAACATGTATGTCGGGGATAAAGCTTTTAGCGCCAAAACGCCCAACCGGGAAAATGTCATTGAACCGATTGCGGATTATTTTTCGACCATGTATATGGCTTGTTATCGACGGAACGTGAAGCTTGCTCAAAAGCGATTCGACTTTTGGAATGAATATTATGGATTCTCGATTCCATATGTCTATGCATTGGATTTTCTGAATGATGGAAACCATTATCCGACGGCTTTTCCTTCTACGAAAGATTCTTGTTCCATTGGAAAGTATCTGAACGTTTTCCTTGAGTCGAAAAAGGACATGGAAATGGCGTTTCAGATTCTGAAGAATGATATTGGTTTTTACAATGTCCTCGATATGGAGATAATAGAGTAAGTATGGCAAATGTGATAGAAACGATTCTGAAAGTCAGAAATTCCGAATCCTATATCAAGTATCAAGAATATCATACGAATAATATTCTTGGTATTACAAAGGTTTGGAGAAATGAATTGACGCATAGCAATTTCATTGCATGGCTGCTCGATGATGACAGTTCTTTATTGGGAAATCATGAACCACTCTATAAGTTTGTATTGATGCTGCTCTATGTAGCTGGGAATCAAGTCAATGAGAAGGCAAGAGTGGATAAACAAGTCTTGATAAAATTTATTGGCTCTGATTTCATAGAAAATAAAAATGCCACTGTCACAAGAGAAAAAGACAACATCGATATTCTTCTAGAAATTAAAACAAAGGAAAAAATATTGCCGATCATCATTGAAAACAAAGTGAATTCCAAAGAGAATGGAAAGAATAAGGATCAGACCCAGGTCTATTTTGATTGGTGTGAAAAGCAATATAAAGATAAGAAGATCTATTTTGATCCAATCTATGTCTTTTTGAAACCAAAATATAATGAGACGAAGCCAAAGTGTGAGCAATATTTGATCGTGAGTTATCAGGAATTGGTGGATTATGTCATCGAACCTGTAATGAAAGAATGCAAAAGCGAGGAATCAAAGAGAAATATACGAATTTACTTACAATGTCTGTCTTTCCAGAAAGATAATGAAAAAGGAGACAAAATCATGGCTATGAGCAGTGAAGAAAAAGAAATCTTACTGACGTTTTTAAGAGAAAACAAGGATATTTTTGAAAAAGCAATTGAACTTTTAGATGATTTAGATAGCAAACAAAAGAAACAAGTCATCAACGCATTCACGAATGCTGAGGACACAACGAAGTATTCGTTTGATGGAAATCATAAATTAGGCAAGGGAAGATTGGTACTCGAAGTCGTGAAATATTATTGCCAAGAACATCCGAATTGTACCTTGGAGGATTTGAAAAAAGCCTTTCCAAACAATCTTGCCAAAAATAAAAAGAAAGGCGTTCTGGACTTGGAACAGAATATCGGTTCGAAAGACAAAGGAGCAAATGGGGAACCAAAAAGATACTATGTTGATGACCCCATCACGCTATCAACAGGTGAAAATATCTTGGTTTCGAGTCAATGGGAGATAAGTCACATGAAGAATTTTATCGATCATTGCAAAAATCAGCTTGGATATGATATTCAGGAAGAGGAAAAGTAAGGGACGATATAGAAGACAAAAGGGCCAAGGATGTCGTGGCCCATGGAGGTAACAATGAAAAACAAAAGAAGCTTACTGATTCTGACTGCTCTCTGTCTAGGTCTTCTTACAGGCTGCGGAGAAGCAACCCAAGGTGTCCAGGGTGAACCTGGAAAGGATGGCATCAATGGTGTCGATGGCAAAGATGGTGTAGACGGAAAAGATGGGACTCAGATCTATACAGGAACTGGTGTGCCATCATCCGACCTTGGAAGCACAGGCGACATCTATATCGAGACCGATACTGGAAACATGTATTCCAAAGGCCAGAGCGGATGGGTCCTCACTGGAAACATCAAGGGTTCCAAAGGTGACAAAGGTGAGGATGGTACAAACGGAACGGATGGTACCGATGGTGTGGATGGTACGAATGGCAAGGATGGTGTCTCCATCACTGGAGTAGCCAAGACTTCCACATCGGAGAATGCGGATACCTATACCATCACCTATTCGGATGGAAGCACATCCTCCTTCACTGTGACGAATGGAACGGACGGAGAAGCAGGGGCACAGGGAGAAAAGGGGGAGGATGGCCATACGCCAGTCATCACCATCGGAACAAACGGAAACTGGTTTGTCGATGGAGAGGATACCGGATATGAGGCCAAAGGCCCAAAAGGTGAGGATGGAACCAATGGTACTGATGGTGTTTCAATCGTCAGTATCACAAAGACAGCGGGAGACGGCACACCGGGAACATTCGATACCTATACTATCTACTATTCGGATGATTCTTCCTCTACCTTCACTGTCTATAACGGAAAAGATGGAACGGATGGCACCAATGGAACAGATGGCCATACTCCAGTCGTCACAATCGGCAGAGATGGCTGCTGGTATGTCGATGGCGTCAACACGAATGTGAAGGCAAAAGGCGAAAACGGAAAGGATGGAAGAGGAATTTCGAGTGTCGCCAAGACCTCTTCCAAGGACAATGTGGATACCTATACCATCACCTATACGGATGGAACCTTCTCTATATTCACTGTCACGAATGGCGCCGATGGAAAGACTCCCTATATCGGAACAAATGGAAACTGGTTCATTGGGGATACGGATACCGGCGTCAGCGCGAAGGGCGATAAGGGAGACACTGGTGAAAAAGGTGACACTGGTGCCCAAGGAGAAAAAGGCGACAAAGGCGACATCGGCGTTTCTGTCGTGAAGGCCTATGTCGATGAGAATGGCGACCTTATCTGCGAGATGAGCGATGGCCAGAAAATCAATGCCGGACATGTCAAGGATGTGACGAAGCATACCGTCAATTTCCATGTCGATGATGAGATTGTCCAGACAATCAATGTCGAGGATGGGACGAAGATTTCCTCTCCATCGGAAGAGACAACTGCTGGATATACCATCAATTATTGGAACTCCAAGGATGATGGCGGATACCGATGGCTTTTCAGTGCCTATACTGTCACATCGGATTTGGATCTGTATGCTGATTTCACCTATAATGACTATACAATCACCTATGTCGATGCGAAATTCAATACTGTGGTTGATTCACTGAAAGTCACTTTTGACAAGGAATATACCCTTTCCACTATTGAGAATAAAGGCTGGACATTCTCTGGATGGAAGAAGGATGATGGCACTCTCTTTGACAATTCAGGGACCTATCGCTTTGCATCGGATCTGACAGTTTACGCCAATTGGGTTGCCAACCAATATACAATCACTCTCAACCCGAATCAGGGAAGTGTCTCTACGACTGAAGTGTCAGCAACCTATGATTCCCAGTATGAACTTCCGACGCCGACAAGAACGAATTATGTCTTCTTGGGATGGTATGATTCCAATGAAAAAAAGGTTTCATCGAAGGCGACATGGAAACAGATACAGAATGTCACATATACCGCCAAGTGGACAAATATCCAGAACACCTATAACTTCGATGCCGGAGATGGAACCTGCGATACTGATTCCATGCAGATAGGATGGGAGGATGCATATACGCTTCCGACACCGACACCTGCAGAAGGATATTATTTCTTTGGTTGGTATTTGGGTGATACCTATATTCCACTGTCTGGTGAAAAATGGACGTATTCGAATGTCGGAGGTACATTGATTGCATTTTTCGGTACGAAAAAAGACATTGGGGAGGCTCCATATTATTTTTCAGAAACAAATATATTAACCTATGGCCTATATCCTCAAACACACATTTCGGATGCTAATCTCATTTCGACACTCAATACATTGACAACAACTGAATCCAATGGCTGGTATCTCTATGATGGCACTTATTATGCCAAGAAGAGTGCTTTTCCTTTTAATTCCTCCGGTACCTTCAGTGATGGAACGACAATCGTAGATGGAACAACCTATTGGTTCAAGTGCGAGCCGATTAAATGGAAGATACTCTCTTCCGATAATGGAACTTATTCCCTTGTCTCGACAGTCTTATTGGATGCATATCAGTATTATTCATCGACTTCATTTCGAACAATAGATGGAAAGACTGTATATGCAAACAATTACAAATACAGCGATATCCGTTCCTGGCTGAACTCTGATTTCTACAATGCGGCATTCTCCCTTGATTCCTCCTATATCCAGACTGTGGAAGTCGACAACAGTGCATCGACAACGAATTCGAGCACCAACTCCTATGCCTGTGAGAATACGAATGACAAGGTGTATCTCCTCAGCTATCAGGATTATACGAATACGTCGTATTTTCCTGATGATGCTTCAAGATGTTGCAAGCTGACGGACTATGCAAAGGCAAACGGAGCATATTGCTCTACCAGTAGTTCTAGTTCATCATATGATGGCAAAGGCTGGTATTTGACCCGTTCCCCGAGCAGCAGCTTCATCTCTAGCAGCGCGTCGAGCGTGGACTATGGTGGCGCCCTGTTCAACTTCGACGACGTCGACGATACGCGCAATGGCGTCCGCCCCGCAATTACAATCAAGATATAAGGAATCCTGCCGCAGCCAGAA
>CAVCCX010000085.1:0-4788 GCA_963600815.1 Bacteroides uniformis
TTCATCATGCCCAGGATTTCGGCGAACGAGAGGCTATATTCTTGCGATTGCCATATGAAAGATAGATTTCTTTTTCGTCTTGTCTTATACTTATTTCATCAGCAAGGAGAAGAAAATGAATATTGTGTCACTGACGGAGGAAATGTCCTCTTCGACGCCTGTCAAAACCCTTTTGATCATCATGGCTCTTTTCTTATTCGGTTCGATGATCGGCTATGTGATCGAGGTTTTCTACCGACGCTATTTCTCGGTCAAGAAATGGGTGAATCCGGGATTCATGAAGGGACCCTGGCTTCCGATGTATGGATTCGGTGTGGTCTTCATGTTTCTTTTCTGCTATCTCTTCTATTCCTGCATGCCCGAGAATGTGATTTTCTACAATCCTTGGGGGAATCTATTCGAAAGAAACCAGCAGTCGCTTGCCACGGCCTGGGATCTTCTTCCCATCTGCAGCATGGCTCTGATGATGGTCGGATTGGAATTCATTGCCGGTGTCATCTTCGTCAAGGGATTCAAGGTCCGACTCTGGGACTATACGAATATGAAAGGCAATGTCCTTGGTGTCATCTGTCCCATCTTCAATGTGATCTGGTTTGGTGTTGCCGTTCTCTACTATTATGGCGTCAATCCTTTCATGTATGCTGGGTTTTCCGCATTCTACAACTATCTCTTCGGAACCTATAGCGGAGGGGTTGTGGCTGCCCATTTCGGAACAATTTTCCTTTTAGGCATGGTCTATGGCATATTCCTGATCGACTTGATCAAATCCATCGATCTCTTTGGCAAGGTCGAAGCCATTGCCAAGAAGAATGGCGTCATCCAGAGATATGAAAAGGTTCGAGAGGAAGTGCGTCTTTCCCAGGAGGGAGCCAAGAAGAAATTCTTCAATCTTCTTCCGGAGTTCATCAAGAAGAACCGCACGCGGGATAAGAAGAACTATATCACAGAGAAAATCTATGAGGAAGCGAGAAAGGCTGTCCTGATCGATCCGGAGAAGAGAGGAACTGAAGAGAACTACGATAAGAACGGTCGCCCGATTCACGAATAAGATATGAAATAGACGTTCGGATAAGAAGCTTAGCCTGTCTTGAATCTTAAAACATTTTAAGACACGACGGAGGCTTCTTTTTCTTTTGCATGACTTGTGTAATCGCTTCCAAATGTAAATGTTACACTTGAAAATGAAATAAAAGAAAATGAAATGCTTTTATCATTATATATGAATATTTTTTTATTCTGTCTTTTTTTGCTGAAAAAATGTAAAGAAACTGTAATGAAAAATGGATTATTTTTGGTTCTCGTATCGATTGCTTCTTTTTTTCGATTTTTTTTATATTGTTTCAAAAATTGGAGGCACACATATTATGAAAAAATCAAAATTAGTTGTTCTGCCGTTGATTCTCTTGGCGATGACGGCTTGTACGGGAAGAAATAATTCGAGTCAATCCTCTTCGTCAGAGACACCGATTGCACAAACGTCTACGTCTTCTTCGAGTGCTCTGCCTTCTACGTCGACGCCGACGAGTTCTGTTTCTTCTTCATCGAGTGCAAGTGAGTCGACTTCCTCTTCTTCGAGTGTTGATATTTATACGACGACACTGTGGAAGAAGGCGATTGTCGATCTCATGGTCAAACACATGGATTCCAACATCATCCCCTATGTCGATATGGGAAAAGTGGATGGAACATGGGTGGATTCCACGACGAAATCGGGAACCTATCTTTCTGTTTCGGGTATGAGTGAATTCGATTCCTCCAAGTTGGCTGGAATCCAGAAGGACTATGAAGATGCCGGCTATACGGTGACGGCTTCTTCCACTTCTTTGACCTGTGTCAAGGATGCCATCAAGGTTGTCGTCGGAAAAGATTCCTCCGGATATTGGGATCTCAAGGCCTATTATGATTGCCCATATGACAAGAGTAAGGCACCGACAGCCTGGGATACGGATACGGCCAATGAAATCGCTGCGGATATGGATGGCATCACGCTTCCTTATGTTTATCTTGGAAGTCCAGTCTGCTATCCGAAATATGCAGCCACATCCAAGAGCTTGACCATCTATGGATACAAATTCGATGAACAGATTTTAACAGATGCCAAGGCGGCCTATCAGGCCGATGGCTGGACGGTCACAGAGGCGAGTGGCACCGTGACGGCGGTGAAGGATTTCGCTGCGAAAGGCGATACCATCACTGTCAAATGGACAACTCCGTCTTCGACGTCCACTTTGCGCTACTATATGACGGTCACACTTGCTGAGGTCTATGATCCTGCCGGCATCACGGATTGGCCGACTGATGTCCAAAATACGATGAAGGCGGATATGGATAACCATGTTCCGACATTCTTCTACCTTGGAACAAAATCACCAACTGTTTCAACGTTCTCCACGACCTATAGCCGCTATACCATCACCGGCGGAACCTATGATTCGAGAATCATCCCGGCTGCCAAGGCAACCTTGTCGGCGGCTGGCTGGACTTGCGAAGACACGTCCGGAACTTATGGAACAGGCCTGAAGGCAACCTATGAGGAAGCCGATGGCTGCGAATTGGTCGTTACCATCGATCCACCTTATTCAGAGACGTCAAAGATTTATGCCTACCTCTACTTCTACTATAAACTCGAAATCCCAGCGACCGCCACGGATTGGGACACGGATACCTTAGGCGAAATCAATGCCCAGTTAGGCGGAAATAAGATTCCGTATGTCTATTTGGGCGATACGGATACCACGGCTACTTTTGCCAACTCGACAGCTCGTCTTTCCATCACGACTGCGACATCGTCAACCTTCATCACTCCAAAGATTGTCACGAATGCGGAGAAGGTCTTTGCTGCCGATGGCTGGACAGTCACGGCTGTGAAAGGCACCTATGGCGACAATATGACGGCTGAAAAGACATTCACCAATGGCGATAAGATCATTGCCACATTGAACTCCACGACACCGACCAGCAAGGCCTATCTCTATCTTCAGTACATCGAAGCCTTCGATGCCACGCATACCGGCACATGGTATGACGATGTATCACCCGATGATACATCGACTGAAAAGAAGACATCCACGGGATATTCGATGAAGAATGCCAATGACGGACATCTCCCTCCGTATATCTATTTGGGTGCCAAGAACTGCAATTCCAGCAGCTCCGGTGGCATTACGACCATCTATGGCGGACCATGGAATACCCAGATCATTCCTCTTGCCGAGGCCAAGTTTGCTGCCGATACGCCCGAGGCGGAAGGCGATTCCACATGGACAATCGAAGATAACGCCGTGAAAGATGCGGATGGAAACATCACCTCTGCCGCAACGGAAATGACGGCGACAAGGGAATATGCCGATGGCTGCAAATTGATCTGCAAGATCACCAAGCCGAGTGATGGAACGGCCTCCTATCCTGTCTATACGACCAAGATGACCGTCACCTACAGAAGTCCATGGAACCCACAGGCCACTGAGTGGAGCAGTGCGGTTCAGACCAACTTCACCGGCGCTGGATTCCCAAGTCAGGTCGTCTCTCAGATTCCGTATTGCTATCTTGGAACGGATACGCCGGATTCCACAAAGACAACCTCGAGTTATGGACACTATGTCCAGATCAAGGGCAAGACGTTTGATGATCGTGTCTTGACGGAATTCAGGACGGCCTATGCTTCCTGGGATATCATCGATGGCGGAACCCGCTATGGAAAGGATTCTCTCTTCGCCACAAAGGAAGTGACGTATACAGATGATAGTGGTGAAACCAAGACGGGCTATCTCCGTGCCAGCGTCTATCGTTGGAGCAATTCGGATAGTGCTGTTGCCGCAATGCGTATCTTCTATGATGAGAAGGTCGAAGCGCCGTCGACATCCACAGCTTGGGCAGCCGCTGATGGGACAACAATCTCCAACTATATCGGAAACAACACACTTCCGTATTTCTATGTCGGTGACAAGGTTGCTTTGACGACATCGACGACCTATGGCGGCTATCTCCAGATCAAGACGAATGGAACTCTCAACCACAATCACTACTATACGATGGCCAATGCCAAGATCTTCGAGAATGATGGCTATACCGTTGACTTCAAGACATTCCTCTCCACAGGCGATCCGACCTATTACGGAAAATTCACAGCCACGAAGAAATTCGCCGATGGTTCGAGCGTGAATATCGATTACACGCCAACGACCACTTCTGTCACGGTCAAGGTCTACTTCAATGAAGCGTTCACGGCTCCGACTGGAACCGCCGCAGCCTGGGATAGTGCCACTGTGACGGCGATGGAAGGAAAGCTCAACAACTATGTTCTCCCCTACTTCTATATGGGTTCGAAAACGCCGACTTCAACTGCCTATACAGCCACTGCAACCTCCAGCAAGGTCCTTTCCTTGAAGGGCTCCACCTGGGATGATCAGATCATCAGCAATGTCACCACGGCATTGAGTGCTGATACTGCTGCCACATGGAGTTTCGGCTATGATTATTCGACCTATCTCCAGTATGGTGCTGTCTATGTTGCCAATGGTGTGAGAACCTATCAGACGCCCGCTGTCATGGATGAGGATGGAACAACCGTCATCACGCCCGCTGTCAACATGAAGGACATCATCACTTTGAGAGTCTATCATGATACAGCCGCAAACGGCACTCGTCCGATTGTCGATATCTATATCGTCAGCATGAAGGCATAAGACAAGATAGATAAAAGATTGTCTGGGGATATCCTCAGGCAATCTTTTTTTGACCACAGAAAAAGGCTATCGATGCCGATAGCCTGATGTGATTAGAGAATAT
>CAVCCX010000086.1:0-4569 GCA_963600815.1 Bacteroides uniformis
TCCCGTCCCATGGATTCCTTCCCCATGGAGCAGGGCAGCCTTTTATGATGGCTATATTTCTCTTTCAAGAATGGATTCTTTCCTGGAATACAATCCAATCACTCTATATAAGGTATAGATAGGCAAAAGAAAAAGGTGCTTTCTCATAGGGATGAGAGAAGCACCTGGAATGAATCTGATTTTATTTCGTATCTCCGGAACCGACCTGCGAACTGGCAATGTTATCCGCCATCTTGGTGATTTCCTTATCTGGATTGCTGAGTTTTTCCTCATTGGCCATCTCTTTCTTATAGGACAACTTGAGGAAGATCGGTGTGATGAAGGAAGAGATGAGGATGAGAAGAAGACAGAAGAGCATGATACGATTATCGACAAGCCCGCAATCGACACCCTTCTGGGCACAGACGATGAGGACTTCCGCTCTGGCCATCATTCCGAAACCGAATTTGATGGAATCCGAGAACTTGAACTTGAAGCATAATCCGGCAAACGTACAGCCGATGATTTTTCCCAATATGCCGATGATAATCCAAAAGAGACCAAAGAGCATGAAGGAGAGGAAGGCTGGATCAGAGAAATCGAATTCAGCCTGGTAGAGACCCATCGCAATCGAACCGAAGAAGATCGGACCGAAGAGATAATTGCAGGTCGTCTCGGCTCTATGATCGATATAGCCGTGTGCCAGTGTGCTTGAGAGGATAAGACCCATCAGATAGGCTCCAGTGATATCGGCGATATTGAAGAATTCAGAGATATAGGACCATAAGAGACATAAACCAAGAGAGATGATGACGATACGGATATGATGCGGATATTTGGCACCGAGCCAGTTGAAGAGTTTTCTGATTAAGTATCCGACACCGACCGTCAAGGCAAAGTAGACGATCATGAAGAGAATGATGAAGAGAATGGATAGGAAGGTATTGTTATCCTGTCCCATGGCATGGATACACATGCTGGCAAAGTCAGTTCCTGCCTTATTTGATCCCGATAGGGAGATGACAAGCGAGAGGACAATGATGCCTAAGACATCGTCGATGATGGCGGCGGAGACAAGACAGCTTCCCACCTTTGTATCGAGCTTTCCGAGTTCCTTTAGTGTGGCAACCGTGACGGAGACGGAAGTCGCTGTCAGGATGACGCCATAGAAGAGTTCACGGAAGATGTTGATTTCATTTCCGGCTGCCTTGTCAAACAGGAATGCCATCAGGAAACAGAGGAACATCGGCGTTAAGACACCCATGAGGGCGACGAAGAAGGCTGCGGGTCCCACCGTCTTGACTTTCTTGATATCCGTTTCGATACCTGCGGAGAACATGATGAGGATGACACCGATCTTCGCAAAGAAGTCGATTCCATCCTTCGTGTAGTCTGTGAGAATCGTCTGATTGGGAATGAGATAGATTGCTCCGACAGCCAACCCGGCGACAAGATAGCCGATGACCTGTGGAACCTTGATCTTTCCCAAGAGCAGTGAGAAGACCTTGGATAGAATGAGAAGAAGACCCAAAGGCAGTAATATCTTATAGGCCTGTGGATTACTCTCTCTCGGTATGTTCGATAATGTCAGCATAATGAATATTGCCTCCAAAAGCAAAATCAATTATAGAACGATTCTTATATATTCTCGTTATGAAACCTCTTTCTTTGCGGGTTATCTATCCGTTTTTCTCTTTTCGTCAAGAAGATTGATTATAATGAGTCTCATCAGGAGAAGAACGAATATGGAAAAATATCATGATTATATGGTCCGTGCCATCGCAGCGAATGAACAGATCAGAGCCTTTGCTCTGACAAGCCGTGATTTGGTCGAATATGCTAAGAATATCCATCATCTTAGCCATCTTGCCAGTGCCGCACTCGGAAGACTGATGTCTGCTGGTCTATTGATGGGCGATATGCTCAAAAGCAAGGAAGACCTACTGACCATCCAGATGATGGGAGATGGTCCATTGAAGCATCTTCTTGTCACCGCCGACTATGACGGACATGTCAAGGGATATGTTTCCAATCCAGGGGCGGAGCTTCCTTTGAGGGAAGATGGTCATCTCGATGTCGGAAGAGGCATCGGAAAAGGAAACCTCACCGTGATCCGTGATTACCATATGAAGGAACCCTATTCCTCGACAATTCCGCTTCATTCTGGTGAAATCGCCGATGATCTGACCTACTATTTTGCACAATCCGAGCAGACACCCTCGAGTGTCGGTTTAGGTGTTTTGGTCAATCCGGATTCCACCATCTGCTGTGCGGGTGGCTTCATTGTCCAGCTGATGCCATTCACTAAGGAAGAGACAATCCAGAAACTCCAGAACAATCTCGATCATCTTCCCAGTGTCACGGATATTCTCCGTCAGAACAAAACACCCGAAGAACTTCTTCAGATCGTCCTTTCTGGATTCGATGTCACCATCACCAATAAAAAAGACTGCTCCTTCTATTGCGGATGCGAAGCAAGAAAGGAACAGATTCTCAAAAGCATCGGGAAAGATGCCATACTCGAGATGATTAAGGAAGGCAAGGATGTCGAGACATCCTGTGCCTTCTGTGAAAAGAAATATGTCTTCACACCAGAACAGCTTCAGAAGATGCTTCTGGAAATGAATGAGGAATCAAAGTCGGGAGAATAACAAGGCCGTCGCTTCTTTTGGCTGAGCATTCGGAGCATAGCCGAGGAAATATAAGACGCTGAGAACGACAACCGGAACGAGAACCAAGATTGTATTTCGGACCATGCGCATGCGTCTTCTTTTCCATTCCTTGACGGTGAGAGAACGGACCTTGGGAATCTCAAGAATATTCAGAACAACCACCGCCGAGAAGTAGATGAAATAGAAGTTGATGAAGAAGAGATAGAAAGCAGAGAGAAGCATCATCCACTGGCTGTTGGCAAGTGAATAGCCCATGACACAGATCGGTGGCATCAAAGCGGTTGCAATCGCGACACCTGGTATGACATTGTTGTACTGGCCTTTTCGCGTTTGTCCGATGATGCCTGCGACACCGCCGGCGATGGCGACGATGACGTCAAACCAGGATGGTTCGGTTCTCATTCTGATCTGCTCGGTCACATCCTTGACCGGCGAAATCAGAAAATAGATGGTTGCGATGACAAAGGAGATGGAAATCTGCAAGAGGAAACCGCCGATTCCTCGATAGAGCGCATCCTTGTCATTGCTGGCTGTTCCATAAGAGAGAACCAGGATTCGGTTCATCAAGGGGGAAATCAGCATGGCACCGATGATGACGGCGACGCTATCGGTGTTCAATCCGACGCTGGCAATCAAGACAGCACAGCACATGATGACCATGTTGGATCCCTTGAAGCGGCCACTAGAGAGGATTCTCTCCCGGATTTCCTCATGGGAGGCCACATCGTCTCGGATCGAAAAGATTTTTCTCAGATGAAATAGGAAATGCTCGAAGAAGTTCTTCGACTTCTTTTCCTTGGCCAAAAGGATATGATCGGCAACATCGATGTTCGTTTCATCGGTGATGATTTCGTCTCCCGTGTATTCGATGATTTCTTCTTTTTTTTCTTGTTCTTCCATTGGGGCCTCCTTAAAAAACGTGTACTATTTTATCGTGATTCCACAAAAAATGGAAGACTCAAAGACAAATTTCCAGAGTCATCATCAAAGCGAATCCGACCATGAAAGCCCAAAGTCCATAATGCTCTTTTCCGCCTTTTCTTGCCTCGGGAAGAAGTTCATCCAGAGTGACATAGATCATGGCTCCGGCAGCCAGGGATAAAAGCCATGGCGTGATATTCGATAACTGTGCCAGAAATAGACCAATCACACCAAAAAGCGGTTCGACAACGCCACTGGCGGTACCGAATAGGAAACTCTTGGATTTCTTCATGCCATCGGAAAACATCGGGATAGACACACTCGCTCCTTCTGGTATGTTCTGTATGGCAATGCCGATGGCTAAGGATAAGGCAGAATAGATGAGGCCTTCTTCATTTGGAGAACTGAGTGCCATTCCACAGGCAAATCCGACAGAGAGGCCTTCAGGAATATTGTGCATCGTGACAGCCAAAAAGAATTTCAGATTGCTGTTCCAGGCTGTCTTTTTTCCTTCTTCGACACCCGTGTTCTTATGGAAATGAGGAATGAAGATATCCAAGAGATAAAGAAAGGCTCCACCCAGGATGAATCCCAAAATCGGAGGAAGGAAAAAGATGGAGGAATCGATTTCCTTGCTTTTCTCGATGCAGGGAAGAAGAAGACCGAAAAAGGAGGCAGCAATCATGATGCCACCGGCAAAGCCTAACACGAGATTGTTGGCTTTGTCCGAAAGACCTTTTCGGAAGAAAAAGACAAAGGAAGAACCAATCGTCGTTGCCAAAAAGATGATTCCCAGGCAGAATATGGATAGAAAGATTGTCGACATAGATGACCTCCTTAGAAGATAAATCATGATGAGAATAGAAGAAAAGAAAAGAAATGTCAATGAAAAGTTATATATAACTAACTTTAATTTTGAATCGTTTTCAGTTTGCATTCGACTCTATCCATGAATTCACAAATATCATTATTAAGTAAATCTTGCATATATATATAT
>CAVCCX010000087.1:0-4436 GCA_963600815.1 Bacteroides uniformis
GTTTCTGCCTTTTCCCAGTTTGCCATACCCTGTTTCCAAACCAATGTATCGATGGTCAGTTTGCCTGTCGGAATCATATGCTTCATCGTCTCGAAATCATAGGGACCTGTTGATTTTCCATTTTCGACAACATAGTACATGATAGTCGGAACCTTTGGAGGAACACTGGTATTGGATGAGGAACCCATGGCTCCATTGAATGCCGAAGCCATATTCTGTCCGATGGCTGTTCCCATAGCCATTCCAGCCATCATCTGGACAGGATTGAATCCTGCACCGCCATGTCCCATATTCACATTTCCAGCACCATTTGCTCCCATCTTTCCAAGAGCTTCTGCACCAGCGATGCCGACCTGCCCGCTGACTTCGGTCTGATAGGCACCAAGATTGGTCTGTCTTGTTGCCATGCGCTGAGCGTATTGGCCTTCCTCTCTCTGAATGCGAAGTTTTTCTTCATAGTCGAGCGTCTGTGCCTGAATCTTTCTTGTGGTGATATCCTTTGTGACACTCTTCAGTCCCTGATAGCCTTCCGAAGACTTATCGAGTTCGATGGAAGCGATATCCAATCCGGTCACCGTGACACCGAACAGATCGAAAAGTCGATCCTTGATTCCGAGTTCTGCTTTCTCTGTGATCAGATCGATTTTGCTTTCGATGCTGATCAGAGGAATATTATTTGCAGAGGGTGCATTCGTGACGGCATCTTTCACATAGCGGACAACCGCATCGGTGATTTTTTGTTTCATCTGATCCATGCTGAAGGTGGCAAGCTGATGATTCTTGACGAATCCCCGGTAATCCTCAATCTTGAAGGTCACAGTTCCTCTGACAGCGACTGGAACTTCAAAATCCTCGAATCTCGAATCGACCACATCGAAATAAGGGATGACAAATTTCAGCTGAATCGATTGGGAAAGATTGATGAAGAAGACTTCTGCCTGGAAAGGTGTATCTCCTTCATACCATAGTCCGATGATGGAAGAGAGAACTGGGAAGTTCTTTGTCTTGATTGTCTCATCATGTGGACCTTCAATGTAGTCTTCATTGAATCCGGAATTCTGCTTGTAGACGAAAACAGCAACCTCGCCTGTCTTCACACGGAGAACAGAACTTGTTCGGATGGCGTTTTCTCTTTTCGCATCTCCTTGTTCGACTCCATTTGGATGCCATTTCCAAACCAAATAGTCTGGTTCATCACATCGGATGACATCACTGAATCCACCTGTCTTTTTCTTGAAAAATATGCTCATGATCTGACATCTCCCTATTTGTCTAAAAATCGTCTCTTCTCATAACGGCTATTTACTAGAAGAATATTCTAGGAAATATACACTCTCTTCGAATTTAGGCTTTCTTTATTGCTTATCTGTTTTGTCTACCTTTTTTTCTTGTTAAAACGAGGACCAGTTCGACAATGCCTAATAAGAAGAGGAGTGTTCCAATATAGGCCACGGGCGAATAGATTTTATCGTCAGTTTCTAGTGTGTTACTAAAAATTGCCACTATTGCCATGCCGGATACAATCATTGCAATACCGATGATTGTCATGACAATTCGATAGCCTCTTGTATTATTCTTGATTGCATAGCTTACCGCTTGTCTTCTTCTTTTTCTGTTTTCTTTTCTGATCTTTTTTCGACCCAGTTTTTGAGCTTCTTCGTTCTTCTCTATTGCTTCATCGTATTTCTTCTGAAATTGAGCATAGGTTGTCGGATTGGATGCAAAAGCATGTTCAGCTTTCAGGCAGATTTTATTCATCATGACTAAAAGGGAGTCATTACAATCATTGCTAGGCTGAATGGCTGTGACGACATAATCGGAAAATTCGACCAGATCCTTTTTGGTGTTTGGGACATTGAAATTTTCAATGTAATTTTTCTTCTTTTCAGTCGAATTCAGACTGATCAGATTTTCAGTGAAGACATCGATGGCATTCTTTTCCCCATATGCTTTTTGGATTTCATAGCCACAAGATGGACAGATTGCATCAAAGGAGTCTAAAACATTGCCACAGTTCGGGCACTTATGGATGGCACCATCATAGACTTGGGTTCGAGTCTGATTCGAATTCGTTCCGCTATTGGTTCCACTGTTGGTTCCGTTGACTATTGTCGTTCCACAGAACTGGCAGAATTTCGAATCATCCGGTATTTGTTTTCCACAATTTCTACAAAACATATTCTTTGACCTTTCTAGCAATCTTTCTTTCTGAAGCTGCAGACATCCCCGATATCACAATCGAGATATTCACAGATTCTCAATAAAATAGACAAAGAGACTTCCTCATTCTTTCTGAGCTTTGTCATAGTACCAGTTGCGATATTCAAATCTTTTCTCAGTGTCGCTGGTGAGATGTCATTCTCTATGAGAAGCATCCACAGTTTCTTGTAACTAATTTGCATTTATCTACACTCAATTACCCTTCGTATATTATTATAGAAGCCAATGGGTGCTATTCAAGATAAACTTGCTAAAAAATCGCAAGAAGTTGCGAATTCATCATGGATCAAAAAAGCTCCCTCAATGAAGAGAGAGCCCATCTCAAGGCTGGAAGGGAATGCTTTCACGACAACGTATTTCCCAATTTCGCATGGATCCTTCCCCTAGGCAAGGAATGCCCTATTGATACACTCCACGGATAGCCTAGGTCCTCTGAATAAAGAAAGCGAGTTTATGAAAACCGGGATTGGATTAACTGTATTGATTCTTATTGTATGAGATTTCTTTGTCTAACAATTTGGAAAAGCGGGAAAGAAACTCTTCGGCCTTTTTTGTGAAATTGCTGCTACTATCTGCTATATCGCTTTTATTTTCGGTATTCGTATAGTAATAATTGACGCAGACCTCTAATTCATCTACCAAGAATTCAAAAGCCCTATCAATAGCAGACCTTAATTCATCTGTCATGAATAAATTGTTCTTGTATTTTACATACTGGAAATCAGAAGTTTTATTGCATGCATCAGTGATTTTGTTCCAAGCGCTATCGTTTTTTTCACTTTGTATTTGCAGCATGAGATATGCTTCTGATATGGTTTTCATGGCTTCAACAAACTCTTCGTTGACTTTATTTATGCCATCTATCAGATGTTTGTTCTTCACCTCATCATGCTGATCCTTTAGTTTCGTATCTGATTGTTTTGATTGCCTTTTATCAGCCGCTTTGATCGTAATCACACATATAATCAAAGAGACAAACGCATTAACAATCACTGAAACAATATCTTTAGTTTCCATTAGATCTGATATCTCCGCATTTAACAAAGAAGGAGCCATTGGACTGGACATTTCCTATGACTCCTAAGGTTTCAAAGGTTAAATTTTCGAATTAAGATTATCGTTTAATTAGTCGTTGTCTGTCTGCAATAGAAGCTCAGCTTCAAGTCCGCTGCAGTGAAAGTGTTGTTGGTATTGCTGACGACATTCGTGTCTTCGCCTTCATACCAGGCCACACACGTAACAGTGCTGGCATTCGTTCCGGACAATTCGAACAGGAATCCATTCGCTTCGGTTTCAGCTGAAGCCTTGGAGGCATTGTCCTGGACTAGAGTGTAGCTCTCAGCAAACCGATGGTACTTGGACCATTCTTCAACATCATTGGTATTTGTTCCTTTGACATGTTTATTCTGGTCGTCATTGCCGATGATGTAGGTATTGGAGCCGGCCATAATGGCAACTCTGAAGCCTTGGTTGACATCAGCCTTATCACCGAAAGTGGTAGCATTGAAATTGACGAAGACCATCTTCGTGGAAGATTTATTGCCTTCAGAAGCCAAACTTACATCGATAGTCCAAGAGACTGCGTACCAAATCTTATTTGAAGATTCTCCACTTGTCTCACCAGCCATCCACGGATAACTTGATGGGACGATTGAGGTTCCAGTGTTGCCGCTGATAGCGCCTTTATCGGAATAGCTGTCGATTGCATAGCCGCTTTCACCTTCAGTGATGTTGGCGACATATAATTTGCCTGTCGTGGCACCGCTTGCCGCTGCATTGTACGAGCCATGGGTCAGGACACCGTCGACTGTGACGGAGCTTGTCGTGGCAGCCACCGTTGCCGTGGTTGTGGTACCTACGCCTGCATGGGCGAGGACCTGCAAGTTGCCTTCAGAGTCAGTTGCCTGGAATTGAGAGACAGTGACTGAGGCTGCTCTGTTTGCAGAAAACCATGCCACAGTTCCAGTGACGCTGGCGACTGTCGTGGCAGTGATCAAAGCGAGAGCAGGGACGATAATCTTGGATTTCTTAAATTTGTTTTTCATGTTTTCTTCTCCTTTCAGTTTTATTTTTCTAGAGAAAACAAAAACAAGAAACCTTTGAGATATGAAAAAGAACGATATCCCAAATGAGTCTTGGGACAATAATGAAGATAAATTGTGTTTCCAGGAGTTGGGAAACCCCTGAAAGCATGTTCATCTCTAGAACCAATTTTA
>CAVCCX010000088.1:0-4017 GCA_963600815.1 Bacteroides uniformis
TCGAAATCAACTACATCAAGGAAATCAAAGAGAAGGAAAAAGCCATCATCGAATATACTAAGAAAGACAATCTTCTCTCCTTTCTCCTGAAAGACAAGGAAGGAAATGTTCTCACCCGAGCGAAAGTCACTCTCTGAAGCAACTTTTCTCGCGATAAGGAAAACCTCGGCCGAAACCGAGGTTTTCAATTTGTCTCATTTTCTTCGGAATCAGGAATTCCATCCTCATCCACTTCCTTGTCAAAATCGATTTCTTCATCATCGCTCTCGACATGATTCGGATTGCTCAAAGCCGTGTCCTTCAAGACATCCTTCAATCTCTCACAGCAGGGCTTGAAACTCAGATACGTCATTCCTCCGCCGATGATGCCACCGACAATCGGGATGCTCTTGCCAAAGAAGTTGGCGAAGGCTTTCTTTGTCATGTTCATACCGAACCAGCGGCTGATTTTCTTGACAATCGGATAAATGGTCCCTTTCGTTAGTGCCTTCTTGAGAAGTTGTTTCTTTACACCCTTTCCGATGGCTTTCGAAAGGGAATTCAATGCGAGGTTGGCTCCGGCGATTCCATACATGACACCAAGGCAGAGGATGATCTGATTCATCGTGGAAGAGTCGATATCCTCACGAACAGAGGCGCATTCCATCTGAGGAAAGCCATAGAGATAGAGAAGTTTTTGTGCGGCAACAAGCATCGAACCATAATATTGGGCAATATCCGCTGTCGATGCCACAAGAGAGGCAGCCCCGCCTGGAAGGCCCAAGGCAGCTGAGATGAGAGAGACTTTCTCTCTTTCAGACTGAATCACAGATTCAGCGATTTCATCGATTTTGTTCGGATTCATTTTGGCCTTCATCGGATTCGTCTTGATGGCTTTTTGAATCCTCAACCAAGAGAACTTATGTCTGAATTCCTTCTTGAGGAATTTCTTTCGGTCCACTTGGACACCAGGCATCTTGAATGCCAAATGAACGATATCTGCCGCATCGATTTTGCCGTCCTTGTTATAGTCAATGTCCTCAAAGACAGGCTGTTTCGTCTCTCCGATCGTATCAGCAGATTTCTTGTTAACGCCACCAAATTTATCCTGAACCATGCCCGTCATCTTCTTCAGTGGATTTCCAAGAACAAGATTCTTCACAGCGATTTTCATATTGTGTTTCCTCTTTCCATAAGGATCATTGTTTATTCTGCGAGGAAATTAGACATTCTCTTTTAGATACTCATCCACCTTTTCTTCGACCTGGCTTGTCTTGTAATCCTTCTTCTTGATTCCATTAAGGAGTCCTTTTGCCTGTTTCATGTATTTCAGGGCGGTATCCTTCTTCTTCATGAAATTCCCATAGACAGTTCCGATGCGGAAATAGAAATCCGCACAGATGGCATCATATTGTTCGCCGGAAAAGATATCCTTCGTCTTGGATAAAAATTCGAACATCGTGTCCAATGCCTTTTCATAGTCCTTTTCAGAGATATAGATTCGAGCGAGGCAATTATAGGAGAGATGAAGGGTTTCCATCTTAGATTCGGAGTCATGCTCCGTGCAGGTCTTTATTGCCGATAAAAGATATTCTTTTGCTTCCTCATTCTGATGAAACTCGATAAGAAACTGTCCGGCGATCGATTCCATGAAAGGAAGATTGTCGAATTTTCCTTCATAGTCATCGGGAAGGGATTTGAGAACCTTTACAGCTTCAAGATAGCATCGCATCGCACCATGGTCGCTTCCGACATTCATATAGAGAGCACCCATCTGGGCTACGGCATTGGCATAAATGTAGTCCGTATCCGGCTTCTTTTCTGTTTCATCATGGACATCAACGAGGATGCCATATGCATCCTTGAAGATTTCAGGTTGCTTTCCAACCATGGCTAACATAGAGATGATATTGGCGATTTCCATGATCATATAGTTCGCTTTGTTTTTTTCTTCGATCGGAAAAGAATGGAATTTCACATAGAATTCATCCAGCAATCTTTTCGCTTCCGCAAGATCTTCAAGCTGAAGCTTGATCAGTTCGTAATAGACGCACACAATCAAGTAGGGCGGAATCTCTTTTTCGAACTGACGGAAGGTGATGAGACAGTTATTCAGGAGCATCTTCTTCTTTTCAGGAACCTTATTCTCCTTGAACAATCTGAAGTTCAGTTTGACTCTCTGAATCAATTCCTCGTCGTCAAGCTTTCGATCTTCCTTCTCCATATAGTCAGCGATATTTTCCATCGTGATGAAATACATGTCTTTCTGTTCTTCGGCCATAGAATAATCCTCGCTTTCTTTTGTTCTTTTCTGAAATCAAGAACATACATCAGGAAATATATTACTACAGGAAAGAGGATTCTGTATCGAAACGTTTGTCCTGAATCGAAAAAAGTAGACAATCACACATTCCTTTCCATAATGAGAATGTTTCGGCGTCTTTTTTATGGAAAACGAAAATACAGATCAAATTCCTCCTCACATTTCCTTTATCTTGCTGATGACATTCTTAGGATATTTCAGTTTGGATGAAGAAATCAGGTTTGCCTTCGAATAGATATTCTCTGAAAAATAGTAGGCCTGGACATGCTTTTTTGTCTCTTTTGTCTGAAAACTTCCTTTCTGAAGCTCGTCGAATGTGATAGAAGAATAGTCTCCCTGGTATTCTTCCTTCTTTTCATCGACAAAAAGAGGAAGAGATTTCTCATTCAGGGGAGAATAGTTCTTGATTGTACGGACAAAATCACTTCCATCCTCCTCTTCCTTCTTCGAGAGGATGAGGCCGGCATCCTGGATGTTATAGATTTCATTCAGGGAAGAGAAGACTTCCTTGGCTTCCTTTATAGAGGAAGTATTCATCAGTGCCGTCGTATACATATCAGCTAAAAAGGTATCCGATAGATTCACACTGACAGCATCGAAATAGGATGTCGAATAGCCACTCTGAGAAGAAAGAATATGATTCCTTAAAAGGAAATTTCCATCCTCATATTCATAGAAGTAGTTTTCATAATATCCGGATGTCGATAAGTTGAATGCATCATCGATGGCAATCTGGACTTCATAGTCATTATAGGTATTTTTATCAGGAGAGAGAGCTTCCTGATAGGTCGGATTGATATACCTTACAAGATAGTCCTTGTCATCGATTCTTTTCCTCGTGGCTTTGATAGAGGAGGTTCCTCCATTGACCAAAAGACAGATATCGGGATATTCAGAAAGGAAATCCTTGCTGATTTTCTCAATCGCATATCCTTTTGCGCATCCGCCTAGAGAGATTTCCAGAGGAAGAATATTTCCTTCTTCATCTTTCTTTGCATGAAAGATGATGCTTTTTTCTTCATCATCGAAGGAAAGAAGGGATTTTGTCTCCTCTTTCGTCTTGGGAAGAGAAGAGACATATTCAGAGATTTCACTTTTTTCCTCATCCGTAAACGACATGAAATAGAGATTCGTCGATTCCTGAAGAGCATAGTCCAGCGGTGATTTTCCTTCAACATCACTCTTCTTGGATAGTTTCTCTTCATAGAGATCATTGATCTTGCCTAGGAAGATATTGAATCTGAGCTCGCTATCCAAAGAGAACTGAAAGCTTCTCTTCAACAGATCGTATAGATCATCATCCAAAAAGATTTTCTCTTCCTTTCCATAGGATTCATTGATGACTTTGACATTGTTGATTCTCTCTCCTTTGTAGGTGTAGAAGGAATGTCGGTCAAAAAGGGCATGCTCATACATGATTTTTTCCTGATAGTCCTTCTTCATCATGGAAAGCTGAGAGGAAGTATACTGATTCTCAAAGCAATACAAAGAAGCTATGATGCTCGTGTTGAACGGGATGACATTGTCATCATCAAGAACCTTCACATCATCATTTCCCTCCTTGGAAATCACAAAAAGAGAAGGAAAGGAGACAACCATCGCATTCTTTTTTTCCTGGCAGGAAGAAAGAAAAAACATAAGGAAGACAAGAGGTATATTTTTTTTCATAGGAATACAATAATGATTGCACAGAAAAGAATCAAGTCACAATGAAA
>CAVCCX010000089.1:0-3986 GCA_963600815.1 Bacteroides uniformis
CTTCTGTTCTTCTGTTTCTTCGGCAACAGCATCCGAAGACTTCTCCTTCAGCATCAGATTCATGAGGATGCCTAAGATCATGCCAACAGCTGTCGAGGTGATGGTGATGAACGGATTGTCTGGATCGACAAGGATGATCGAAAGTCCGCCGATTCCAGAAACAAGAATGACCGATGTGACAAAGATATTCTTCGACTTGGACATATCGATATGTTCGTTGATCATCATCTTCACACCCGATGCGGCAATGAAGCCATAAAGAAGCAGGGAAACACCACCGGTGACACAGGTCGGAATCGTCTCGGTCAGAGCCATCACAGGAGACAGGAAGCCTAAAAGAATCGAGAAGAGACAAGCCAGCATGATGACTTTCACGGAAGCGACTTTGGTCACACCGACAACGGCAACATTCTCGCCATAGGTCGTATTGGCAGCACCGCAGAGAATGCCAGAGACAGCTGTTGCGATGCCATCGCCCATCAGGGTTCTTGTCAGGCCTGGTTTTTCAAGAAGATCTCTCTGGAGAAGCCCCGACATATTCTTATGATCGCCGATATGCTCACAGATGGTGACAAAGGCAACCGGGATGAAAAGAAGAGCAATCGTACCGATCTGCTTGGCCTGGAACGGGTTCGAGGTCAGCTGTGAAAAAGTGCCATCAGCATTCTTCACGAAATATTCAGCAGAGGCATAGTCATAGTTGCTCGGAAGGAAAAGGAAATTCGGAACATCCAGGAAGGAACGGAAAGAGACATTGACAACCCTCTCACCTGTAGCCGGATCCACTTTGGAAAAAAGATTGATGAGAGGAGAGAAATCGACAATCTGGAAAAGATCATTCTTGCAGGCATAATAGCCGATGAGAGTGAAAATGACAGCGGCAACATAGCCGGCTCCCATACCCAGAACAAATGGAATCAGGGAGATAGTCTTCTTTCCATAATGAGAACAGAGAGCTGTCACCGCCATGGCAATCAGACCACAGATCACCGCAATGATATTGTATCCTGTGTCATTGACACTTGCTTTCGTCAGATTCGAAATGGCAGATGTGGAAAGCCCAAGGCCGATGACCATGATGACCGGTCCGACAACGATCGTCGGAAGAAGTTTATTCAGCCATTCGACACTCGAAAAGCGGATGACCAAGGCAACAACGACATAGACAATGCCAACAAACATCATGCCCAACGGCAACGCCCAGAGATTGGCAGTATAGCCTAAGGACACGCCCTGGGCATCGAAGACCTCTTCGCTTCCCAGACTGACAGCGGCAATCATCGGGGAGATGTAGGCAAAGGAAGAAGCCAAGAACATCGGAGATTTCATCTTCGTCAGGAAAATATAGATCAGGGTTCCGATACCCGCCGAGACAATGGTCGGAGCAATCAGAGCCTGTGGGAGAGAAGAGCCATCGGCAGCGATATATCCTCCTCCGAAGACGATCAGCGGCACCGTAATGCAGGCGACAAACATCGCCAGAACATGTTGAATCGCCAAGATGATCCACTTGGACACCTCTTTTGGCGCTTCATCGACTTCCAGAATCATCCCATTTGCATGTGTTTTTTCCATGTCATTTCTCCTTTCTCGTTTTTTTCCAAAAAAAAGAGGCTATCATGCCTAGCCCCGAAAAAAGCGGTCAATTCTTCCATGTCATCAGAGACAAGAGGAAACAAAATGAGCTGTTTTCAGAAATCATCATCGGATGAGAGAATTCGATACCTGTATTCAGTTTCATATTGAAAGCCCTGTTTCTTATTCTAGTTTCCGGTTGATGAAAAAGGAAGCCTTTTTTGACATTTCCACAAAAAAAGGAGAAGAAACGTTTCTGCTTCCTCTCCATTCATTTCTCAGTTTTTCTTCTGCTTGGCAAGATACTGGGCTTTTGCCTCTTCTTCCTTATGGATCTTATTGTAGGCCTTCTGCTGTTTTTCAATCATCTTTTTGTTTTCAAAATAATTGACACCCAGTGCTCTTCTCACACGGAGAATGGTCTCATGGGCTTTCTGCTGTGCCTTGAGGGAACCTTCCTCGAGAATCTTATAGACACCAGCGATATCATTCTCATACATCTTTCTTCTCTGACGGATCGGCTCGAGGGTATCATTGAGAACATTCGCTAAGAATCTCTTGACCGGAACATCGCCCAGTCCGCCTTTTTCATAGGCCGCCTTGAGTTCATCGAAGTTATGGAATTCCGGATAGAATTTGGCAAAATGCTCATCCTTGACGAAAGCAGAGAGATAGATGAAGACTGGATTGTTCTCTGTATGTCCGGGATCCTCTACGCGCAGATGGGTCGGATCGGTGAACATCGTCTTCACTTTCTGTTCCACCGTCTTCTGATCATCGCTCAGATAGATGCAATTGCCCAAAGACTTGGACATCTTTGCTTTTCCATCAGTGCCGGGAAGTCTTCTCGAGGCTTCATTTTCCGGAAGCATGATCTTGCAGGGCGTCAATGTCTCTCCATAGAGAGAATTGAATTTATGAACAATTTCATTGCACTGCTCAATCATCGGAGCCTGATCTTCACCGACTGGGACGATCGTCGTATCGAAAGCGGTGATATCCGCCGCCTGTGAAACAGGATAGCATAAGAAACCAGCCGGAATCGATTCATCCGAGAACTCTCTCATATGAAGCTCATTCTTGACCGTCGGATTTCTTTCCAGTCTGGAAAGAGTGACCAAATCGAGATAGTAGCAGGTCAGTTCGAAAAGCTCCGGAACATGGGACTGGACAAATATTGTCGTCTTATTCGGATCTAAGCCACAGGAAAGATAGTCCAAAGCCACTTCGATGACATTGTCTTTGACTTTCTGTGGATTGCCGGCGTTGTCCGTCAAAGCCTGTGTATCGGCAATCATGACAAACATATCATCGAATCCGCCCGCATTCTGCAGTTCGACTCTTCTTCTCAATGAACCGACATAATGGCCGATATGAAGTCTGCCCGTGGGGCGGTCGCCCGTGAGCATGACCTTTTTCTTTTGTGTCTCTTCCATTTTGAAATGCCTTATTTGACCAAGGAAGAAAGATAGTCCTTCACCTGCTGGCCGATATCATCACGCTTCAAGGCGAAATCGATGATGGCTTTGACATAGCCAAACTTATCGCCGATGTCATAGCGTGTTCCCGTGAAGATCTTCGCATAGCAGGGATTGGTTTCCATGCTGGCCTTGATGGCATCCGTCAATTGAATTTCACCACCGACACCCGGCTTTGTGTTTTCCAGATAATGGAAGATGGAACCAGGAAGGACGTATCTTCCCAAGACAGCGACATCGCTTGGAGCCAAGGAAGGATCCTTGGGTTTTTCGACCATGTCACAGACTTCGAACATATCCGAAGAAGATTCTCCAGTCGGCTTGACGACTCCATATTTATGAAGAATGGATTTATCGACTCTCTTGCAGCCCAAAACGGTTCCGCCATTCGTCTGATAGTAGGCATCGATGAGTTCTCCGATGGCTGGCTTGACATCATCCGTGATGAGATCATCCCCCAAAAGGACAGCGAATGGTTCATCGCCGATGAACGGCTTTGCGCTCAAGACGGCATGACCAAGGCCTTTTGGTTCCTTCTGACGGATATAGACGATATTGGCCATATCGGCAATGGCACGGATCTGGTCGGCCTGTTCGTTCTTTCCAGAGGCGCGGAGTCTCATTTCCAATTCGGCATTCACATCGAAATGATCTTCGATGGATTCCTTCGCGCCGGAAATGATGATCAGGATATCCTTGATTCCGGCCTTGACAGCTTCTTGAACGATATACTGGATATTCGGCACATCCACAATCGGAAGCATTTCCTTTGGCAATGCTTTGGTCGCTGGAAGGAATCGTGTTCCCAGTCCAGCAGCAGGTATGACGGCTTTTGTGATTTTTTTCATAAGTGAAACCTCTTCTTTTTTTGTTCCTAAATTATATCATAAAGTAATAAACTACGCCTTTCTTTTTAAAAAATGACTACAAATC
>CAVCCX010000090.1:0-3766 GCA_963600815.1 Bacteroides uniformis
GGAGTATGATTTCGAGTGTCGGCATCCTTGACCTCCTTAGGTGATGTAGACAGGCATACATAGGATTGCCTATCTATCTGGAAAGAAACGGATCTTCATACTGAAAACAACAAGAATCCTTTTCTTCCATGAGATTGTACCCCCCCCCGTGTCATTTTGTCAAGAATTATTTATCATTATTCACCTCTTATGTTCCTTTCTTCATTGTTCATTTTCTTGTTTTCTGTTCATTATGTGTAACCGGTTTCTTTCTTTATGTTACATTCCTCTTCTCTATGTACAAAAAGAAGACTCTTATGAACAAGGCTGAATTCTTCACAGTCTCTCTCATCGGAGTTCTTTATCGGTATCAGAATTCCTCTCGACTCATCTCATTTTCTGACCCATTCCCCCGTTCTCCCAGGGGAATTGCAGGGAAAGAATGGGTTTATGGTGCATATTCCCCCCGACTATCACTTAGGGATTGGGAATTCCAGCCACCAAAAAAGACCAGCCTCATCGCCAGTCTTGTTTGTCTTTCCTATTATTTAGGCATCCGGTCCTTTGATTTCACCCTTGTCTATGACAGTAAAGGAATCGAAGGAGAAGGAGAGAGTCACGTCATTATCTTCGGATGTGAAGTTGCTCCCTTCGAGTTCGAGAAAGAGGGAATTTTCTGTGTATTCGACTTTCTTCGTCTTGTAGTTATCGCATTCCTCTCCGGATGTCGAAAAAGAAGAGATGGAATAGAAATGAAGAAGGAAGAGATGTCCGTTGAGTCCAGAACAGCATTCATCCTCTTCTTCCTCTTCCTCATGATGATGGTCTTCCTCTTCTTCGTTGTCTCCAACGACTAAGAGAAGAAGATCATTCTCCTTCTTTTCGAAGCGGATGATTTCACATTCGAGAAGTCTTTCGAGATTAAGCAGTTCTTCCTGTTTCATCTTCTTTTTCCTCTTGGATAATGACGGCTTTTCCATCGACGATTTCCTTGCGGATGACTTTCTTATTCTCGATCTTCTTGAAGAAGGTGACATAGATATCTGTGGCAAGAACGAGGACAGTCAGAACCCAGAAAAGGATCAGAACCGAGATATCCGCACCTGTCGGTCCTTTCTGTTCCATGATCGAATTCGAATACTGGCTGCTATCCCCGAAGAGGGTATACCCAGAAGCCATCTTCACCGAAAAGGCGATGGAAAAATAGAGGCCAAGTAGGGCGATGATTGTCATGAAGGCGATGATGATATAGGTATCCCGGTTCATCTTTCGGAAGCGGGAAAGATAGTTTTCTTTTTCCATAGGTCTCTTTTCCTTTCTAGGGATGAAAACTGCCTGTCGTCCGACAGGCAGAAAATATTTATAAGTCAGCGTTGTTGTAGACAGCCTGGACATCCTCGATTTCATCCATGTCATCGAGAAGGTTCTGCAGTTTGGCCTTGTCATCATCGGAGATGTGGACTCTGTCTCCGGATGGGATATAGGTGTTCTCACATTCGGAAAGTCCATCTTCACCGAGGTTGAAGTCCTTGACGATGACTTCACGGGCATGATCGAGTCCGGATGGCGTGACCTGGACATAGATTGTGTTTTCATCCTTTTCGACGGACTGGACATCGACTTCATTCATGATGAGGTCTTCTTCGACTTCTTCGACGCTCTTATCGGTATCGAAGGAGATGCAGCCCATGAACTGGAAATTGAAGGCTGCGGAGCCGGAGTTGCCGATCTTTCCGCCATGATGCGTGAAGCAGGCTCTGACAGCGGCGAAGGCTCTCTTTTCATTGTCGGTCAATGTATCGACCATGATGGCGACACCGCCCGGGCCGAAGCCTTCATATCTGCCGGCAACGAATGCAGCCGCATCCTTGTCCTTGGCCTTGGCGATGGCTCTGTCGATGACATCACGGGTGACATGCTGGGCTCTCCACTTTTCGATGGCCGAACGCAAAGCGAGGTTGTCTTTGGGATCAGGGACACCGGATTTGGCAGCAAGATAGATTTCCTTGCTGGCTCTGTTGTACAATGCCGATTTGGCAGCATTGGTTTGAGCGATCTTCTTCGCTCTGACTTCGTGTGCTCTACCCATAGTTTTTACCTCTTTATTTTTCTTTTTCACGCACTATAAAAGTGCAGTACCAAAATATTATAGAAACATCCTATCCAGTCTTCAAGAAAAATCATTCGCTTCCTGATACATCCTTTCCTGTTCAGATGCAGAATGCGGCATAGAGAGGAACGATTTTCTTCTTCTCTTCGAATCCGAAGTTCTTCGTCGATAACTTGATCGCATAGGCTGGGCTATATTTCTCCATATAGAAATTCAGGCTCTTCGCTTTCGTGTTATCCGCAGACTTCACTTCGATCGGTATGATATTGCCTTCCTTCTGGATGATGAAGTCGATCTCCGCTCCCCGGTCAGATTCATAATAGTATGTCTGATAACCATGGATCATGAGTTCGAGATGAACATAGTTCTCCGTCATGCCACCTTTGAAGTCATTCAGATCCTCAGACATATAAAGAACATCCTTTGCATCCAGATTCTTTTTCGCACATAAGAGTCCCAAGTCGGATACATACGCCTTGAACGAATCGATGTCACGGTAATTCTCGAGTGGTTTTCGAATCTGTTCGACCCGATAGATCTGTGAAAGAATTCCCGATAGAGAGAGCCATTCGATCGCATTTTCGAATTCACTTGCCCTTCCGCCTTTCTTTACGAGCTTATACTGAAAACGGGTGTTCTTCTTCGATAGCTGAACCGTGATATTATCATATACAAGCCTTGTCTTCTTGATTTCATTCAGATGATTGTATTTGCTCATATCATTCAGATAGCTCTGAAGAATCGTTTCCTGCATATGACGGATCAGGACATAGTCTTTCGTCTGAACAAAGGCCATCACACATTCTGGCATGCCACCGACAATCAGATACTGTCTGTAGAGTTCGAGAGCTTTCTCATGCAGGGCAAAAGGAAGAGGAAGATTCTGATCGAAGCTATTTCTTATCCGCTTCACTAAATCCTCTTCATTAAGGGCAAGCATGAATTCTTCCATATCCATCGGATAAAGGGTCATGATATCGACCTTTCCGACTGGAAACGAAAATTCCTTTCGATTCACGGCAACACCAAGTAGACTCCCAAGAGCAACAAGATGATAATCCCTTCCGTTCTCACAGAAATATTTCAGAGAGGTCAAGGCTCTTTCACAGAGCTGGACTTCATCAAAGACGATCAGTGTCTTCTCTCTGACGATCGTCTGCCCTGAAATATGGGATAAAAGAGGAACGAGATAATCTGAACTGATGTTTTCATCGAAAGTCTTATTCAATGTCGGATCTGTTTCGAAATTGAAATACGCGACATTCTCATAATGGGTCCGGCCAAATTCGAGGATGCTATAGGTTTTTCCCACCTGTCTGGCCCCTTGCAGGATTAGTGGCTTGCGATACGTGCTCTCTTTCCATTTTTCAAGGAATTCTATTATTTTCCGGTACATAAGAAATCTCCATCATCGATCATTAGCGATAGTATAGAATGTATTCGTGTAAAAATCAACAGATTTTATGGCTAAAATCACACTAAACGACACGAATAAATTCGGAAATATCACACTATCTGACACGAATCAAAAAAATATGTACAGCGTTCCATCTAGATGTCTATACAAGTAGACATCCGTTATGCTGTACATATCTTTAGAGAATCATTCACTCCTAAGTGCATCCACTGGATTTTCCTTGCTTGCCTTCAAAGAAGGAATCAGGGAAGCGAGGATTC
>CAVCCX010000091.1:0-3683 GCA_963600815.1 Bacteroides uniformis
AGGAGATTATGGTACAATATCACCAAATCAATGGAGGAGGGAACGATATGATCAATCATCCACTCGAGAATGCGACGAGAAGAGGCGTGGAATACGGAATGAAGGTTGGAATGGAAAAAGGCGTGGAGAAAGGAATGGAGAAAGGAATGAAAAAAGGCGTGGAGAAAGGCAAGATAGAAGCCAATGAACAATTCTGCCTCACCCTTCTTAGAGATGGTCTCTATTCAGACGAAAAGATTGCCGAGCTTCTTCATATGCCTCTCTCGAAGGTCCAGAAACTGAAGAAGGAGATGCAGGACTGAAGGATTTCATAGCTTCACAGCATTATTCTGAAAACTGAAAAAGGAATCTTAAGCCTAGGATATCATAGGATAGCATCATCTGAATGCCTCTTTAGCCACCTTTTGGTGGCTTTTCAATTCGAAATTGACATACAATTCTCAACAAGAGTATAACAATCACAAAAAAATGTAAAAAAAATCGAAAAGGGCTAGCATACGAAAAGTAGTATATATATAATATATTAGTTAGTAAGCGGTTACATAAGGAGGTACTCTCTATGAAACAAGAAATGGTAGCCATGATTCTCGCCGGTGGCAGAGGAACCCGACTGAAATCATTGACAGCCAAGGTCGCAAAGCCAGCTGTCTTTTTCGGTGGTAAATATCGTATCATCGACTTTCCTTTGAGCAATGTTGCCAATTCGGGCATCCAGTCCGTTGGTGTGGCAACACAATACGAGTCTACGGATTTGAACAACTATATCGGTTCGGGAAGAAACTGGGGTCTCAACGGCACCAATTCCTTGGCGAGCATTCTCCCTCCAAGAGAAACTCCCGATGGAGCAAGCTGGTATCTGGGCACTGCCGATGCCATCTATCAGAACATCGACTGGCTCGATAAGACGCATTGCGAATATGTCGTCATCCTTTCGGGCGATCACATCTATAAGATGGACTATTCCGACATGCTGAAATTCCACAAGGCGAATACAGCTGACTGCACTATCGCCTGCATCCAGGTCCCGATGAGCGAAGCGAGCCGCTTTGGCATCGTTGTCGCCAATGAGGAAAACCGCATTGTCGAATTCCAGGAGAAACCCAAGCAGCCGAAATCGGATTATGCTTCCATGGGTATCTATATCTTCACCTATGATCTTCTCAGAAAGACATTGGTCGAAGATGCCAAGGATGAGAAATCCGAACACGACTTCGGAAAGAACATCCTTCCGACCCTTCTCCATGCCGACAAGAGATTGTTTGCCTATCCTTTCAAGGGATACTGGAAAGATGTCGGAACCGTTCAGTCCTTATGGGAAGCCAATATGGACTTGCTCAGCCCGAACTGTGAACTGCAGCTCTTCTCGTCTAAGTTCAAGGTCTATTCCGCTGATACGGCCAGCAAACCCCAGTATATCGCCCCTACAGCCAAGGTGGAGGATTCCATCGTCAACCAGGGAGCCCAGATCTATGGAAAAGTCACCCACAGCGTCATCTGCAATGAAGCGGTCATCGAAAAGGGTGCCAAGGTCAAGAACTGCGTGATTCTTCCCGCTGCCGTCATCAAGAAAGGCGTCAAGGTCGAAAATGCCATCATCGGTGCCAAGACGATCGTCAGTGAAGACGTCCTCGGCAAAGAAGATGATGTCGCATTGGTCAACGACGTCAAGTAAAGGAGAATAAATTTATGGCATACACTGTTGCAGGTCTCATCGATTGTTTCCAGAACCCATCCTTCGGTCCATTGACGCAGCATAGACCGATTGCGTCCACTTCCATCCTGGGAAGATTCTCTTTCATGGATTTCCATCTGAGCAATTTCCTCAATTCCGGAATTCTCAATATCGGCATTCTCTGCCAGAACCATATCCGTTCTCTGACCAAGCATGTCGGAAACGGAAGATCCTGGATCACCAACACGAAGCGTGGATCCTTGGTCGTCCTCTATGATGAACCGATGGTCTCCAATCCGGCATACAACACCGATATTGCAGACATCATCGAAAACAAAGTCTTCTTCCGCGAATGTCATCCGGATTATGTCGTCATCTCCATGCCAAACTTCGTCTATGAAGCCGACTTCAAGAAATTGGTCGATGATCATATCGCTTCGGGCGACAGAATCTCGCTTCTCTATACCCATGTCGAAAAAGGCCTGAAGAACAATTTCATCGGTGCGAGCAAATTAGGCATTTCCCAGAGAGGAAAAGTCAACCGCATGGAAGCCAATATCGGCGATGAAGATAGCGGAGATATCTCTCTTGGCTGCATGATCTTGGATTATCCGATGCTCGAATCCCTTGTCGAATACGCAAGATCCACCTCCGTCTTCTTCAACCTCGCCGACTGTCTGAAATATCTTGCACCGACCGTCATGATCCGTGCTGTGAAATTCGATGGCTATGTCCGCGACTTCGATTCCTTGCCGCATTATCTGGAATATTCCTTGGAACTCCTCGATAGAAAGGTCTTCGATTCCCTCTTCTTGGATGGATGGCCGATCCATACCAGCACCTATGATACCCCGCCGGTCCAGTACCGCGTCGGTTCGGCTGTCACGAATTCCTATCTTGCCAACGGCAGCGTCATCGAGGGTGAAGTCACCAACTCGATTCTTGGCCGTCATGTGAAGGTCGGAAAAGACTGCAAGATCATCAATTCCATCATCGGAAACGATGTCGTCATCTCCGATGGCACGCATATCGAAAATGCCGTCATCGACCGTGATGCCCAGGTGCTTCACGTCTCGGAGATTGTCGGAACGAAGGATGATCCGATCTATATCGCCAGAGGAGACATTGTATAAATATGAAGATTCTTTTGGTTACCCCGGAATCTCTTCCCTACGCCAAGAGCGGAGGACTTGGAGATTTCATCTATTCCTATGGCAAGGCTTTGGCCAAGCTTGGTCAGGATGTCTCTGTCATCATGCCTCTTTATCTTCCGATGCGTTCGAAATATCCTGAAATCATGGAAGGATTCTATGATCAGTTCGATTTCAAGATGAACTGGAGAACCCAAGGATGCGGTGTCTTCTCTTTGAAGAGAGATGGCATCACATTCTACTTCTGTGCCATGGACCGCTTCGACCGCGATCAGATGTATGGCTATGGCGATGACAATGAGCGTTTTGCCTGCTTTGTCATGGCGGTCAACACCTTCATCACTAGACACAATGATTATGATGTCGTCCATTGCAACGACTGGCAGGCGGCCATTCTTCCGCTTCTGCTCAAATACAATCCGAAATCCATCAAGACGGTCTTGACGATCCATAATCCGGCCTATCAGGGATGGGCAAAAAGAGAAGACCTCTCTTTGTACTTCAATCTCTCCACGGGCTATTATGATTCTGGATTTGTCCGTCTGGGTGATTCGTTCAACTTCCTGAAGTCCGGCATCATGTCTGCCGATAAGATCAACACGGTTTCCAAGACTCATGCAAGAGAGCTTATCAGCGATCACAAGGGATTCGGCGGAATGGGTGCCATCATCGATTGGTGCCGCCACAACGATTTCTCCGGCATCGTCAATGGCCTAGATATCGATATCTGGGATCCGAAGACGGATAAATATCTCGCAAAGAACTATTCCTTGGAGGATGTCGTCGAAGGAAAGAAAGCCAACAAGAGAGCCATCTTCGAAAAACTGGGCATGGATCCGGATTTCTCTGGTCCGCTCTTC
>CAVCCX010000092.1:0-3577 GCA_963600815.1 Bacteroides uniformis
GGGGAATAGACTCTTTTTTTGGATGCGCTTATTTTTATGCTGATTTCTTTCTCGTTCCTTAAAATATTTTCAGGTTATAAGAGGACCGTAAAATGAAAAAGATAACGAAAATTTCTTTGTTTGCGTTGATGTCTTTGACGATGTTTTCCTGTACAAAAGGAAATACAAGCAGTGCGTCTTCGTCTTCGAGTGAAGCCGAAATCAGCAATCATGCTTCTTCTGCAAGTTCTTCGAGTGCGAAGACTTCTCCGACGATTTCCAGTTCGAAAGTGACGAGTTCTGATAAGGAGAGTTCTTCATCCTCAACTTCTACAGCTTCGCAGGATGAGACTTTGTGGGGCAATTCCATTTCTTCCCAGATGAAGGAATATCTTGGAGGAACCATTCTTCCCTATGTGAATCTTGGAAAAACGAAGAATCTGATCTGTGAATATAAAAACAGTCTCCAGTTTTCGACAAGCTATCTGAGGATCGATGGAGAAGACTTTGATGCCAATACATTCCAAACTTTTTTGAGTGTCTTCCAGAATGCTGGATATGTTGCTTCGATTGATAGCGAAAATGATGTCTTGACTGCAACAAACGAAGCATTGAAATTGAAAGTCGAAATCTCTCACACTGCGGCGACAGCTGATGAAGTGGCGACCTATATCCTCAAAGCCTTCTATGATGAGCCGTTTGATCTTACGAAGGGCGAGAGCAGCTATTCCGCGGATGAAATTTCGACGATTCACTCCTATTTGGATGATCACGATATACCATATATAAATTTCGGATGCTCTCATCTTTATCTATATAAATCATCCACTGGTTCTTTGCGTGTCATCGGATGGAAATGGGATGATTCTTTGCTTACATCCTTCAAGACAGCCTATGAAAATGCTGGATTCACCGTCAAGGAAGAAGAGGGTGTTGTCACAGCGACCTTGGAAGAGGAAGATAAATGCCTATTGACAGCCACAATTGCCAAGCCAAGCAATACAGGCCGTGCCTATATGGAAATATCCTTATCGGAAGGATATAATCCTGGTGCGATTACAACTTATTCAGCAGATGATCTGCAGACGATGCATGATGGCATGGATAACCATGAATTGCCATTCATCTATCTGGGAACGAAGAATCCAAGCATCTCTTTCAAGTCGGATACTGGTGTTCTCACCTATAAGGGCGGACTTTATCATGAGGGCATGTTTGATTTAGCCAAAACGGCTCTTGATAAAGATGGATGGACGACGGAAAACTATATTGGATCCTATGGCCCAGGCCTCAGAGCGTACAAACTTTTCGATGATGGATGCTATATTACCTTGAGTGTCGAACAGCCTTATCGTGAAACAAGCAATGTGGTTTTGTATGCAACCTATTGCAAAAAAACATTTGATTTTCCCTCTGATGAAGAAAAAGATTGGGATGAAACAACAAAGCAGACGATGAAGGATTCTATGAATGGACATGTCTTGCCTTATTTCTTCTTGGGTGACAAGAAAACGAATTGTTCCTTCTCTACGTCCACCTCTACATTGTCGATTTCACCAAAGACAAGCAACACCTATTCTCCAAGAATCATGTCAGATGCAAGAAAGGCATTGGAAGATGCAGGATACACTGTGACCGTGAAGAAAAAATCGAATGGACTCTATGATCTGGAAGCGGAGTATGCCGATCCAACAGATCATTCTTATTTTTTGATCAGTCTCTTAGGTGGAAGTCATATCAATGGCAATCTTTATGGAACAGTCAGTTGTAATGTGACCTATCTCGAGGGCTATAACAAAGAAAATGCAACAAGCTGGGAACAGGGAACGAGCCTTGTAAAAGGTGAAACGACCACCAAGGCAAGCATGGACGAGCATTTGGACGGACATAGTGTTCCTTTCATCTATCTCGGATTGAAGAAATACACATCTGAGTGGAATGCGACTTCACGAACGATGACTGTCTATGGTGGAAACTGGAATGAAAGCATGATTGAAGACACCAAGGCAAGTATCCAAGCGGATAGCGATGAAACTGGAACTTGGGGTGAAATCAAGGTCACAAGCGATGCGACGAATCTGAAAACCTTGACTTCGACAAAGACGTTCACGGATGGTTCTTCAATCACCCTCAGTCTCAAACAGCCGAGCATGGGAACAGGTGTCTTATTCTCTGCAACGACATTGACTCTTCTCTATAAAGATACGTATGGTGCAACGGAAACCGAGTGGCCAGAAACGGTCAGCAATAATTTTACAACGCAACTCGGAGGAAATGCCTTCCCCTATATTTATCTTCATAGTGCAAATTCCTCTTTGACAGTCAAAACGAGCAGTGAGACGTCAAGCAGTTTATCGACGATTGGCAGTGGAAAGAAATTCAATAAATCAATCACCATCAAAGGCGGAATCTGGGATAGTCGTATTCTAGAGGATGCCAAGCAGGTTCTGATTGACGATGGCTATATTCTTTCGACAAGAACACGTAATAACCAGGAATCTCTCGAAGGTGTCAAACAAAATACCGATGGCTCAACAATGCGTTTTGTTCTCATGCCGAATGGAACTTCTAAGACGGATGTTGCTAAACTGATGATCTTCTATGATGAGCCAGAGGCTTTCCAGACTGGTGGTGCTTATACAGATGATGAGAAAACATATATCAGTTCCGTGTTAGGATATGAGCTTCCCTTCTTGTATGTTTCGGATATCAATCGCTATACCGTGAAGGTGAACAATGAAACATCCTCTTCTTTGAAGAATGTCACTCTCAAGACGGATACATCGAAAAATTACAGCGGAAAATATACTTATTGCTATTACCATCATAATTATTTCGATAAGAACAAGGAAATTCTTGAAAATGATGGTTGGACCTGTTCCATCAACGAATTCGGAAATACCGCCCTTGCAGAACAATCAGCCCGTGAAACAATCATGTCAGCCACAAAGACAAAGGATGATGGATCTATCATGAAGATGACAATGAAATATGCTTCCAACGCCTACACCCTGACTTTCTCTTTGTATCCAAAATATGAAATGCCTACCTCTGGTGTTTATAGTGAAAATACGCTTTCCAAGATGCATGAAAACTTCGATGGAAACGAGATTCCGTATATCTATCTTGGAACGGACGAGGACTATATCTCTTCGAATTCGGCAAGTGGCAAGTCTGTTACCCTTAGAGGTAAGACTTGGGATGACAAGATTTACACCGATACTGAAAATACATTGAAGACAGATAGTGAGAAGACTTGGACAACGATGTATTATTATGATAAGTCGTATGGAAAAGTCCTCCTTGCCAGCGGTGAATTCACCAAAGATGGTGAGACACATCATTTCACTTTGAAACTCTATAAGAATTCGTATGACTTCCCGATATTGGAAATCTATTATATCGCATAAGGAAAAACCTCGGCTTCGGCCGAGGTTTTCCTTATTGCGAGAAAAGTTGTTTCAGAGCGTGACCTTCGCTCGGGTGAGAACGTTTCCTTCCTTGTCTTTCAGGAGGAAGGAAAGAAGATTGTCTTTCTTTGTGTATTCGATGATGGCTTTTTCCTTCTCTTTGATTTCCTTGATGTAGTTGATTTCGA
>CAVCCX010000093.1:0-3451 GCA_963600815.1 Bacteroides uniformis
ATTTGGTGTGTCGATATATTCGTGGGTTTTGTTGAACGAACACTCTAAAAATGTTATATTTATATCATAGCTGAGAAATAGAGGAGATTATGGAGATGACCTACTCGGAAGCGATAAAGAAACTAAGAAGCAAACTGATCCTGACCCAAACTGAATTTGGTGAACTTTTCGGTGTTTCTTTTGCCACAGTGAATCGTTGGGAGAATGGTCGTTTTGAACCGACCATCAAACTGAAAAGAAAACTGGCTCCCTATTTCGAGAAATACAAGATAGAGGTGGGTGAGGATGACTGAGAATGATATAAATATGAAAGCAGTCTATACAGACTACCCAGAAGTTCTTGAGCTTCTTTTGCAAGACAATACGACGAAGAAAAATATCATTTGGGCGACGGATAACTACATAAAGAGAGGAATCGGCTATTCTTCCACGGATGAAATCAAAACTTATCATGTGACAGGAAAGTCGAAAATTATCCGTCCTCGTATTGAGAAAAGCAAGACAGAACAAATAAGAAGAAGCAGGGATAATGCTGAAGTCTTTACTCCTTCTTGGATTGTGAATAAGCAGAACAATCTTGCCGATAATGCTTGGTTTGGAAAAGAAAATAATTTCAATATCGAAAAGGATGACAATACATGGTCACCGACTGACAAGGTCATTTTTGATGGTGAGAAAAACTGGAAAAATTATGTGAATGACATTCGTCTGGAAGTCTGCTGTGGGGAAGCTCCTTATATTGTTTCTAGATACGATACTGTCACCGGTGACTTTTTGGATACCAAAAATAGAGTCGGTCTCTTGGATCGAAAATTCAGAGTCATCAATGAAAATGTAGATAGCAATGAAGAATGGATTGAATATGCCAAGAAGGCTGTTCAGTCAGTTTATGGCTATGAATTCCAAGGGGATAATTTATTGATTGCTAGGGAGAATATTCTTTTTGATTTTTTTGATTATTATTTTGAGAGATTCGAAAGAATGCCAGAAAAAGATTTCTTGATTGAGATTGCTATAATCATCAGCTGGAATTTCTGGCAGATGGATGGCTTGAAGCTTGTCGTTCCGTTTTCATGCCATAATGAAGAACCACAGGATGTACAGCTTTCTCTATTTGGTGAAGTCGAGGAAAGCAAGCCTGAGATGTGTCCAGGATGCAAAACAAATGATGTGAAAAAGCATAATGGAAAAAGATGCTATATTATGGACTGGGAAAAGAATAAGAAGATAAAGTTTGTCTCTTTAATGTGGAGGTAATCAAATTATGTTGGATGAGAAAAATAGAAACGATGCTTTGGAAGCGGAAGAAAAGCATATCACCGCTGTCGAATCAGCTGCCGACTATATTGAAAACTTCGATATCCTCGAAACCATCACAAATGTCGGAAACGATGAGGTTTTCACTCCTCGAAAGACCTGTGACATGATTTTGGATTCCCTTCCGGAAGAGGTATGGCACAATCCGGATTACAGATGGCTGAATCCTGCTACGAAGAACGGAATCTTCGAAAGAGAAATCGCCATCCGGTTGGATGTAGGCCTAAAAGAATTGATTCCGGATACAGAGAAAAGAAGAAAACATATTCTTCAGGATATGATCTTTTCTATCGGTCAGACTAGATTCACAGCCAATGTCGCGAGAAGAACTGTCTATTATTGTTCACAAGCAAATCGACAATGCGATGGAATCAAAGCAGAAGATGGCCACTATGTGAATGGATATGCCATCGGAAATGGAACATGGTTCTCTGACGAAGAAGGCAATATAAAGACGCCGAATACCAATCACATATTCATCAGCGACAATGGCAAGCCGATGCCTGAGAATTGCAGCGAGAAAGACAAAGGAAAGTATTATTGCAAATATTGCACTATAAAAGCTAATTCACCCTATAACAATGCTAATCAGAGAGAAAAATATGCCTATGAATTCATCCATTGTGAAGAAAAAGAATTGTTGAAGCATCTGCAGGATCGATTCTTCGGAGGAAATAGAAATATGAAATTTGATATAATTATTGGAAATCCACCTTATCATCTAAGAACTAATGAAAATGGAAAACAAGCAATACCTATATATAATACGTTTGTTGAACGAGCTATTAGTCTCAAACCTAAATATGTTTCTATGATTATTCCATCGAGATGGTATACAGGGGGGATGGGCTTGGATTCGTTTAGGAACTTCTTTTTATCAAATAAACATGTAGAGTTATTATGTGATTTTCCCAAAAGTAGAGATTGTTTTCCTAACGTTGACATAGCCGGCGGTGTTTGTTATTTTCTTTGGAATGAAAACTTTGAGGGTGATTGTCGCATTGTTTCTTCTATGTGTGGTAAAACAACTGAAAAAAGAAGAAAACTTAATCAATTTGATATTCTTATAAGAAATAATATCGGTATAGAGATAATAAATAAGATACTTAACAAAAAATTAGACAGTTTTTTAAATGATATAGTATCAACTATTCCTCCATTTGGATTGTCGACAGATGTAAAAGGACAGAATAATCCGTTTAATGGAAGTGTCAAATTGATTTCGAGTTCTGGTGAAAGTTACATTAAGGAATGTGAAGTATTAAAGAATAAGGAATGTATTGGAGACTATAAAGTTTCTGTTGGACAATTAAACCCTGATCGTGGCGGAGTTAATAATGCTTCTGATGGCAAAGCAAATGTAACTACAAGAGTGAAGATATATGGTCCAGGCGAAGTTTTTACCGCAACGTATCTTTTGCTTAATCATTTTAAAACTTATGATGAAGCTGTTCGCTTTTCAAACTATATAAAGACTAAATTTGTAAGATATTTAGTTTATTTAACAATGTCTTCTATGCATATCACTAAAGATAATTTCAGATTTGTACCTGTTTTAGATTTTTCTAAGTCTTGGCCTGATCAAGAACTTTATTCATACTTTGATCTTTCAGAAGAGGAGATTAACGATATTGAAAGTTCAATTAAGGAGATGAAGTGATATGAGTGAAATCTTAGTTACACAGTCTTCTGATATCAATAAATCGGATACGATAAAGCATCAGGGTAAGGAGAAAACATATTATTTGGATGATAAGAATGATACGGATGGTTCTTTGATTCTCATCTATATGTATTACCTTCCGAAATTCTTTAACCACGGAATCAAGGTCGGTATGACCAAATGCAGATTAGGTGAGACCTTTTGGCATGCAATCAAATCCAGAATTCATGATCAACAGCATGAATTGGCATTAAATGATGAGGATTATCAAAAATATGGTTCCAAACGAGAGGTTATTTATTGGGGAATTTGTCTTGATGCACATAATGAATCCTTCAAGGATTATGCTGTTCATGATCAGATAAAAAAAACAAGGGCTGGTCTTTGTGAAAAAGAACAGGAATGGTTTACAAATATTCCTACTGATGAACTTATTGAAATTTTTAATTCTTTGAGAAACAAAGATAAAAA
>CAVCCX010000094.1:0-3407 GCA_963600815.1 Bacteroides uniformis
GTAAAAAAATAGACCTATGAAAAATATAAGTATCATCATACCTGTCTACAAGATTGAAGAGAAACTGATTCGAAGATGCATGAATTCTCTTCTAGGCCAGATATCGAAGGAAGATGAAATCATCCTCGTCGATGATGGTTCGGATGAGAAGACATCCTCCTTTTTGAATGGCTATCAGGATGAAAATGTCTTTGTGATCCATCAGGAAAACCAAGGAACAGCCTGTGCCAGAAATCATGGACTTTCTCTTGCCAGGAAAGACTATATCCTTTTTGTCGATCCGGATGACTCTGTGATGGAAAATTCCTTTCCGGATCTGAGAAAAAGTCTCGAATCGGATGCGGATATGTATCTTTTCGACTATTTCTGCTATCAGAAGGATGAAAAAGTGAAAAGATATTCTTTCTTCAGAAAAGAGAAAGTCGAAAAGGAAGATATCCATAAGTCCCTTCTTTATGATCCGGAGTATGTCGACAATGTCACTTCCTGCATCTGGTGTGGCGTTCCCTGGGCCCATGCCTATAAAAGAACCTTCCTCTTGGAAAATCATCTTTCCTTTGATGCTCTCTGCAAGAGAGACGAGGATAATATCTTCAACATGTATGTCACAGGAAAAATGAAGACATATGAAATCATTCCGATTGCATTCTATGTCTACAACATGACGCACTCCAAAGACTATTTCAGCACATTCCGAAAGAATATGCTCGACTATCTTCCTTATCTGAGCAAACTGAAGACGGATTTCTATTATCAGAAGTTTTCTCCTGAAATCGATCGATTGCTTCTACGATACAATGCTGAGCAATTGCGCTATCTTCTGGATATGTATGTCTTTTCTTCCGATGTCGATGCGACGAAGAGGGAGAAAAGAGACTATTATGAGAAAATGAGGAAGCATAAGCCTTATATGATTCTATCGGAGGGAAAGAATTCCCTGACGAAGAATCAGAAGCTGATTGCAGGACTGTTTTCCCATAACCGATATCACATCCTTCGTCTTCTCTTCAAAGTCAACCGAATCATAAAAAAGAGAGGTGAGAAAAAATGAGCAAGATAAAGAGATGCAAAGAACTTCTTTCAGAGACGAGAAAGATGAGAAAGAATTGGGGATTTTCCTATGCTTTCTCCTTCTTTTCCCGTCATGTGAATAAGAAAAGTCTTCCGAAAAATCGAAGAATGGCTATCGAGCTTCTCGAGAAAGAATATTCTTCCATTCTCCTGAAATATAAGAATCTTCCCTATGAGATCGAAAGAGAGGAGAATCGAAATCTTTTCCTCTATTGGGCAACGGGATTTGAGACGGCTCCGGAGATTGTCACTCTCTGTGTCGAGCATGTGAAGAAATTCTATCCGGAGTATCAGATTCATCTTCTTTCGGATGATAACATAGATGAATACATCCATCTCGATGAAAGAATCCTGAAATATCATAAGGAAGGAAAAATCACTGTTCAGACGTTTTCGGATATTCTCCGGTTCAATCTTCTCTATGAATATGGCGGATACTGGATCGATAGTTCGCTTCTTTTCCTTGAGAAATTGCCGCTGGATGAACTTCTTTTAGAGCATGGCTTTTATTCCCTAAATCATCAGACGGATTTCTTCAGGGATGTCTATGATGTGACCTGGACCACCTATTTCCTTGGCTGTGACAAGAAGAATCCGAATGCGGGAGCGATTGTGGAAATCTACAACGAATACTATCAGAAACATGATTATGCCATCGACTATTTCATGAGTGATTATCTTCTCTGTTTATGCTCCAAATACGGAATCGGCAATGATCAGCTCAAGAAAATTCCGTCAATCTCTTCTAATCCCTTCCTTCTTGATCGATATCTTTCTGGAAAGGAAATCGATCAGGATCTCCTTCCATGCTGTCCACAGAAGATAACCTGGAAATATGAGAAAGAAAAAGTTGAGAAGCTCAAGATATTTCTCAAGGAAATGGAAGGATAAAGCGGAACCAATCGTTGCTTAAATCAATTCGATCGAGACGATGTATCTGAAAGGCGTCTTTGACGACAAACTGATCAATGCTGATGACATAGATTGAAAAGAATATCCTGCTCGTAAGTGAAGGATAGAGCTTCGAACCCATAGGAAAAACGAAGCGTTTTCTTTCTTAAGAGAAAGAGAAAAAAACAAAAAGAAGCCTATTTTTCATTTCATCGTATATAATCATTGTCTGACTCTCCGGATATGGATTCTGGAAGGCGTTTTCGAAGAAAGACTTTATGGATAAGAAAAAAAGCGTATTGAACGTTTCTGTTGCCATCGTTTTCAAATTCGTTCTGCTTGTCGGCTCTCTGCTGGCAAGAAGATTTCTGATTCAATATGTCGGAAACGAAGCGACCGGATTGTTCTCTTTGTATACGAGCATCGTCGGCTTTTTGGCTGTCGCTGAATTGGGTGTCGGAAGCGCCATCACCTTCTGTATGTATAAGCCGATTGTCGAAAAGAAGACCAATGAGGTCGGGGCACTCTATCGTCTCTTCACGAAACTCTACTGGATCATCGGAGGAATCATCCTTGTCGCCGGTCTAGCCATCATGCCACTCTTGCCGTATCTGGCCAAGGACTATCAGAATATCGACGTCAATCTCTATCTCACCTTCTCCCTCATGTTGGTATCGACCGTCCTATCCTATATGTTTTCTTCAAAGACATCCGTCATCAATGCCTATAAGAACAACTACATCACCACGACCATCAACTCGATTGCGAGCATTGTCCGCTATGGATTGCAGATTCTCGTCGTCATTCTGACCAAATCCTTCGAAATCTATTTGGCAGCCACCATTGTTTCCGTTCTTCTAGAATGGCTCTTGACTTCCATTGTCTTCGATCGGAAATATAAGGAAGTCGCCCTCGTCAAGGAAAAGGTCGATACGGAAACGAAAAATAGGGTCGTCAAGAACGTGAAAGCGATGTTCATGCACAAAATCGGAAGCCTTCTGGTCAATACGGCAGATAGCATTATCATCTCGGCTTTCATCGGCGTCGTCATTCTAGGAAAATATTCGAATTATACGACCATCATGAATCAGATGGTCGGAGTTCTTGCCTTATTCTTTACACCGCTGACCTCCGTCATCGGACATCTCTGTGTCGAAGATGATGTAAAGGAAATCAAAAAATATTTCAACTTCTTCCATACCTTCAACTTCATTATCGGTATCGTCTTCTTTTTAGGCTATTATGCCATCATCGATAATCTCATCGTGATCTGCTTTGGAGAAAACCTCGAGATGGCCAAGTCTGTCTCCATGGTCATCACCATCAATTATTTCATCCAATTCATGAGGCAGGCAACGCTTCTCTTCCGTGACGCGACGGGCTTATTCTACTATGACCGGTTCAAGCCTCTTTTCGAAGGATTATCCAATGTTGTCCTATCCATC
>CAVCCX010000095.1:0-3405 GCA_963600815.1 Bacteroides uniformis
CGACGCTGTCACCATCTAACCTTTGGAAATGAAAAGAAGGCTATCGATGAACCATTGGTTCAGAGGTAGCCTTTTCTCATGTTTTGCTTTTTGATCAGTGATGGCAGCATCCGCAGGGCGTGCGGATGAAATCCAAAAGGGTATCGACATATTCCTTGTTGATGGAATAAAGGTCCCCTTCCCTGACAATCAGGAAACCATCTTCCATGATGGAAAGAGATTCGTTTAGTTTGTCCTCGTCTTCGCCTGTGATGAGGAGAAGGTCGGAATAGGAGAGGCTTCCTTTCGTATAGAGGAATTTGCAGATCTTCACTCTATTCGAATCGGAAAGGATGGAAAATCCACGGCTGGCTTCATCTTTGTGCATGTTTTGTTTTTCCTTTCATATGAGGTGATATCGATAACCTGATACTTCGATATCCCTCCCTTTCATCGAAGATGAGAGGAAGTAGTTTTCCCAAAGCCGGACAAGTAAAGTTTTCAATGAGATGACATTAAACCATAACGTTGATAAATAACAGAATAAAAGAGAATCATTGACAATAAACTTTGACAGATTGCTTTTAAAAGTTCAGTTGGCTTTGGAGGAAAACAGAATCAGAAATCGACGTCGATTTCGAATTCCACGGTCTGATTGTATTTGTCGAGAGCCAGCTGCATCATCATGATGACATGCTCTGTCTTCTCGAATTCCTTCTTCACTTCCTCAAGGTCATAGTTGATATAGGAAAATTCGATCACGCTGTGATTCTGAGAGGAATAGCGACGGTTGTCGAGTCTTTCCTTTGGCAGTTTCTTTCTCAGCTCATCATAGACGGAAAGTCTCGCATTGAGCTGCGCCATCCGGACAAGGATTTCATCCACGGAATAGATGACTCCTTCAACGTCGATCTTTGCCAGTGCATTACTGACATTGATGGCATGCTTGATTCTGGCAATCTTGTCGTCGATTTCCTTGATTGCCTGGTTGTTCTTCGAAAAGTCGAATTCAGGAATTAGGGCTTCCTCTCCCTGGGCAACAACATAGGAGACGGAATCTCCTTCTCTCTGCAGATACATCTGCTTTTCTGCTTTCAGCTTGGTGAGCAGTTTATTGGCCATGGCCGATGTGATTTTCATATTCAACTCCTCCATTCCTTTTATTATACAATAGTTCCATTCATGTTTGGTCTTTTCTGCCTCAGTCAAAAACAATTATCGATTGAAGCATATGAAAAGTCAAAAATTTGAATTGAAATACAATTGAAAACTATCGTCAATTCATACAACTTAGAAAAACTCAAAAAATTATGAATTTTTCTAAGCAGAAACAAAATACGACCAAGTTCATAAATAGATGGCATACATGTGGGATTTGTTGACATTCTCAGCGATACAGCTCGATCATTGTTCAATATTTCATACCGTTTTATTCATTTCTGTTTTTATTATTGACTTTCCAATAGCCACCTCTTTTACCACCGATTCGTTCAATGATCTTGCCTTCCGTCAGATCCTTGATGTATTTCTGAATCGATGTCTTCCCTATTTTTGTGACATTGACTAAATCAATCGTGGTGATGTAGGGATTCTCTTTCATTTCCCGAAGTATGATCAATTTTATCTCATCGGATTTTTTTGTCTTTTTATTTATGGTTTGATTTGGTTCAATCTCATAGTCATTCCCAAATTTTCTTTCAAAGGAGAATGGAATGGTCACTTTGATAAAATCATCATTTATCTCAAATACATTTTCACCATATTTATCATAAATCTTTGTGACGCCTCTTCCAGATCTCTCACTGATCTTCAATTGCAGGAAAATCTCAGCCAGTTCATTGCACCTTGGTTTGCTTTTGCCGGATAGGAAACCGAGTTTCGTTTGCTTGTTCGGAAGGCCGCCATAGGATAATATTTCGATTCGGTCTTCAAAAATCGAGATCATCGGTGCATTCAAGTCTACCCAATCATTATGAATAAACGCATTCAGCAATGCTTCTCTTAAGCAATCCGAATCAAATAGACGGATATCTTTTCTTTCCAGGAACCTATTTTCTTCATCGATTTTCGTGATATTGAAGGATTCGATATAAGTCATTATCTGGTCGATTGTAATCAATATGCACTTTTTTCCGAAATCATTCAATGCATATTGTGTATCTGATTTTCTTCTCCCACAGAATATGCTGACTCGGCAAGTAATATCATTCTCATCAGACAATATGAAAGCCAGCTCATTGTATTTTTTTGTCCCAGGAACATACAAAGATAGATTTTCTTCATAGGCATTTGGATTTATATACGCATCTTTGGCAACATAACAGCTTTTCAATTCCGTGAATGTCAGGCTCTGATTTCGGGCTGCAGTATTCACGATTGTCGGAAATCCATTGCGCAATATAACCGCCAAATCAATCTCTCGTTCCGGATACTTGCGGAATAGTTCCTTGCTTGAACCAATTCGAATATATCTTTGTTTGTTAAACTCTGTAATGATTCTTTTAGCGGCTGGAATTGTCAAACAGACGACCTTTTTATCTTCAAAATAAAAAGTATCGAATTTGAAACTTATGCTCGGATTCAATAGCCTTGCAAGATAATGCTTGATTGGTTCTTTTTCGACTTCTTTCTCATAATTGAATTTTGTGCCGACGATTTCCCTTGTCTGGTCTCTTATTCCCCATATGAAGTACGCATATTCTTCATCATGGTATGCTGCCGCATTGGACATGGCACTCATATAGGCACCAAGTTCATCTCGATCGAACCAATTTTCCTTATATTCAATCCATTCGCATTCATCATTTTTTATCAGTTCAGTCAAATATTCCTTATCCATTATCGTTCTCCGTTTAACCGATTATATCATGGTGAACAAAAAAGTGAGCAAAAAAGTGAGCAAAAAAGTGAGCAAAAAGTGAGCAAAAGAAAGCCGATAAAGAAACGATATTTTATATAAATTTCTTTTTATTCTATCAATTTATCACTCACACATTCCAAAAAACAGCCAAAGCAATGGGTCTCAAAACGAGATTCTTAACTCACGACCACGATATCATTCCAGGATGGATGAATTCATATCCGAATTCCAGAATGTTGCCGATGGATATGCCTTCAAGTCTCCATCCTTTCCGACTCCAATGGATTCGTATCGTTCAGCGATTGCGATAGGACAAATTTAGCGTTGGAATTTGTGCGGATTTTACAAAATTCCAGCGCTAATTTCGAACATTTGGCTTTGATTTCACATATGTTATCCATTTATATATAGAATGTAAAAAAGACCATCTAGGCTAGTGCCATCAATGATCTTGGTTCTTCTTTTCATTCGAAGAGTTATGATGAATCCGAACAGAGTTCGTATAAAAATACAATGGCGGAGCGTCAGGGATTTGAACCCTGGCTAGGTTTCCCTACTGCCGGTTT
>CAVCCX010000096.1:0-3275 GCA_963600815.1 Bacteroides uniformis
GATGCCGGATGTCCCTCCTGTGATGAGTGCGTACATGCTTTTGTCCTCCTTTTAAAAACGGCTGCCAACAGAATCGTGGCAGTCGTTGATTGTTTATTTCTTTGTGATGCGATAACTGATGAAATGGGAATAGGGCTGATTTGCCTTGAGGATGAAATGATCAAGGACAAACTGCTGCGGTTCAATGGCGATGCCTCTTCTCTTGTTGTGGATGAGATTCGGATTGTTGACAAAGTCAACGGGCGTCAGGGTCGAATCCACATAGAGATTTACCGCATCGAAATCCGTATAGCATTCGATGCTATAGTCATTATTGGAAAGCAGAACCTGTGGCTTCAAATCATTGACATCCTCAAAAAGGAAACTGTGATCCAAGGTTCCGATTGAAGGAATCTCTTTGTCGATTTCATCGAGTTTTTCCTTTAGGTGGACCGGCCTCGTGAAATCAAGATAGGATGGCACAGGTGCGACATCCTTGATCAGTTTGGAATCATCCTTGAAGATTCCAAATTTCTTGGCCTTCACCTGCAGGACATAGTCATCCACACTCTCTGAGCGGGATAGATTCCAATACATATGATTCGATAGGGAGATGAGGGTATCCTTATCAGACATTGCTTCATACTTGATGGTGAGGATATTCAGATCCTTTGAGAGCAGATAGCTGACTTTCACATGAAGATTTCCTGGAAATCCGCAGTCTCCGTCCTTGCTGAATCCCTTGAAGGAAACAATGTAGAATTGATCATTCTCGCTTGTTTCCGCTTCATACTGAGAAAAAATCATGCTCTTGAAGTATCCGCCATGGAGGCAGATGCCAGGAGAGAATTCCTCCAGCTGATAGGGAACACCATTGATTTCACCTTGGGAAGGGATTCTTCCGATGAAACGGGAGACCGTCTTTCCGAAAAGCTGCGGAGAAGAAAGATATGTTTCTTCATCCTTCATCTCAAGAATGATTGGCTCATCAAAGAGAGTCAGGGATTTCACACCAGCCCCGAGAGTTGAGAACACACCTTTCAACCCTTTGTGGTTGTCCAGGCAGATATATTTGGATTCAAGATGGTTCATAATAGACCCCCAGTCAATTATTCAGCTGTCTTCGTTTCTTCTGGCTTGGCAGCAGCTTCGGTATCGGCCTTCAAGGTTCCGTTCTTGAAAGCATTGTATCTGAAATCGAGATCATCGGTGAAGAAATTGGTGGCATGCTTGTTGAATTCCGCTTCATTGGTCTTCATCAATTCCTTGATGCGATCGACAGCAGCCTTCTGGGCATCCGTCCAGGAATTGGACATGGAAAGCTTCTGGGTGAAGACATCCTGAACCAGGATGATGCCTTCCTTTGGATTTCCAACCTTTCCGAAGAAAGCAAAACGGGTCTGGGTTTCCGGATCATCATAGCAGAAATTGGATTCATACTGAACCTTCTGTCCATTCTCGCCATCGAGAGTGACATTGGCCTTGCCGCTGGCAAGAAGATCTGCACCGGCCTTGATGGTCTGGTAGGAAGGAAGAAGTCTGGCCTGAAGAAGTTCCGTCATCATATCGACTCTCTGGCGGATATCCTGATTGTTTCCGACAATCAGACGGAGATGCTTGCTATCCGGCGTGACGGAGAAGAGATACTGTCCGCCGAAGGACAAGGCAGCGCAGGAAACGAAATAGATCTTGGAAACATAATCGTAGTAGCGATAGATTTCGATCATGGTCAAGTCTCTTCCGACCGAGGATTTCAGCTTGATTTCCACGCCGTTGTTTTCCAGACGGTTTTCGACAAGGATTTCATATTCTCCTGTTTCGCCGGTGATCAAGGGAGCCTTTTCGAGTCCCAAGGCCGGTTTAACATCCACATTGTAGTGTCTTGTCTTTTCGACGCAAACCTGAATATCGCCATATTCGGCCGCGGTTCCATCTTCCTTGACATTAAAGACACGATAGACAAGAAGCGGCATATCCGAACCTAAGCAATAGCAGTCAGTGGATCCGTTTGCCTGTTTCTCAGAATAAACAAGTTCCAATTTGGCGGTTTTCTTGAAGACGAAATTCTGAGCAGTCTGATCGGCCACTTCCTGAATCTTAGATAACATTTCTTTTTCAGTCATAATCAAAAGTTCTCCTTTGTGTAATAGATAGCACACGAATATACCTATTATAGTGACTCATGCCTTGGATTTCCACCATAAAATTGTAAGTGCTTACCATGAATCTGCTCAAAATTCCTTCATCTCATCATCGAATTCGTCTTTCTTTTTATCTGAATTCGATCTTTTTCTATTTCCATATGGATGGAGAATGAGAAAGGATGGAAGAAAGGCAGAGTGAAAAAATCGCTTTCCGAAAATGAAATCAGTCTGAAAACATCGTAGAGGCAAAGTCTGATATTTCCCAATCGATTTCTGAAAGATTCGCTTCTTTTAGAGCTTGATTGACTTTTTTGAAGCAATCGGAATGAAAGAAGCCCCTAGATGCACTTAGAGGACTTGGATGAGCTGTATGAATGATTCTTGCCTTTGGATTCTGAATCAGACTCGCTTTTGAAAAAGCATCGTTTCCCCAAAGAAGATAGACGATGGTCTGATCAAGGCTATCCAAGGAAGAAATCACGCCATCGGTGAATGTCTGCCATCCGAGTTTCGCATGGGAATTCGCCTTTCCTTCCTCTACGCTCAGCGTGGTGTTCAAGAGAAGAACGCCCTGCTTGGCCCAGGAAGAAAGGTCCCCATTCCTTCGGGGAATCATATAGCCATATTCAGACTGGAGTTCCTTGAAGATATTCGTCAAAGATCTTGGAAAAGGCGTTCCTTCCTGAACAGAGAAAGCCAAGCCGTTCGCCTGTCCTTTTTCATGATAGGGATCCTGACCCAACAGAACAACCTTGACCTGACTTGGCAAAAGGAAATCAAAAGCACGGAAAAGAGAAGAGCGTGGCGGATAGATTGTCTTTGTCTCATATTCCCTCTCCACCTTCTTCATGAGTTCGTCAAAAAAGGAGGCATCGATATTCTTTTCGAGAAGTTCTTTCCACTTTTCAGGTAGAAAAGAGAAAGAATCACCACTTGTCGTCATCGTCTTTTTCCCCTGGATGGGCAGCATCATATTTTTCTTTTTCTTTTGCAAAAAGAAGAAGATCCTTGACAAGGGAATAACCCAAGACAAGAACAGCGATTCCAGCCAGAATCACCGCAATCAAAGAATAGATTTTCCACTGATAGAGGACATTGAGAAAAATCGATATGCCAAGAATCACCAAAGACGTCAGAAAAAGCCAAACGGAT
>CAVCCX010000097.1:0-3116 GCA_963600815.1 Bacteroides uniformis
GCCGGCATCACAAAGGAATAGGTCTCCTGATTGCTCACCTTCTTTGTTCCATCATACCATCCACCGAAGGAATAGTTTTCATTCGCACTGGCCTTGATGGTGATTGTCTCACCGGTATAGCCTTGTCCAGAAACGATCATGACACTTCCTTTCGAAGTGTCCTCACTTGTCACCGAGAGCTGATTGAGTTCTGCCTGCCATTTGGCATCGAAGACTCGATTGCCTGCGGACCCTTTCTGGATGCCCGTGACTTTCTTGCCATCGGAATACCAGCCCACAAAGGTATAGCCTTCCTTTGTCGGAGAGGAGAGAGTCACCTCATCCTCGATCGTATATTTGCTTGGATTGGAAGAAGCATTCGTTCCACCATCGAGATTGTAGGTGATCGTATATTCGACACATTCCCATTTGGCATAGAGATCGAGATTTCCATAGTTTCCCTTTGCGATCTTCGTGCATTTGCTCGTATAGGAGGAATCAAGATACCAGCCTTGGAAGGTATAGCCAACCTTGGATGGCGAAGAAAGAGAAATCGTCTCTGTTTCGATCGTATAGCTTATCGGATTGGAAGAGGCATTGGTTCCGCCATTGAGATGATAGTTGATCGAATAGGTGATGATGGTCCATCTTGCCTCAAGAACAATATCCCCAGTCGATCCTTTGGGAATCGAGGTGACCAGACTTCCGTTGCTATACCAGCCATTGAAGGTATAGCCATTTTTGGTCGGCGAAGAGAAACGAACCTCCTTTTCGATCGTATAGGAAGAAGGATTCGAAGAAGCATTCGTTCCTCCATCAAGCAGATAGGTGATGGAATAGCTCATGGCATTCCAAATCGCCTTCAGATGAAGGTCCTCATCATACTGATAGATTCCTTCAGTCTGAATGACATTTCCTTTTTCATCCTGCCAGCCATAGAAGGTATAGCCTTCTCTTGTCGGAAGAGGAAAAGAATAGGAAGCATCATAGGTGACCTTGACTTCGTCTTTGGATATCTCCCCCTGGTTCGAATCGAGATAGACTGTATAGTCATTGGCTTTCCAGTTGGCCTTATAGTTCTTCTTTCCAACACTGCCTTTCGGAAGAGTATAGTCTTTTGTCGGTGTAGTCAGGTCCAAAGAGGTCCAGCCTAGGAAGGTATAGCCTTTCTTCTCTGGGTTTGGCAAGGAAAGAGCTGTTTCACAGTCATAGGAAGAAGGAAGATTCACTCCTGTTCCACCATCAAGATCAAAGGTGATTTCATAGGAGACAAGATCATAAACAGCCTGGAGCGAAAGGCTTGCCGAATGATTCTTCGAATCAAGGGAATAGTCTTTCAAGACCCAACGTGAGAAATCATATCCCGTAAAGAGGGCATCGTTCTCGATATACCGATTGGCTTTCTTGATTCTTTCATTTGCCTTAGTCGCTGTCCCACCATTTCCGTCATAACTGACATCGATCGTTCCGCCGATGTTGTAGATATAGTCAATTCCGGTTTCATAATCAAGGTTGTCAAAAGCTTTTCCGGCGTTGCACATCGAAAGAAGATTCTTTCCATCGCCATAATTCCCATTCTTTTCAAGAAGAGTAGTAGCCTCCGAATAGTTCTTCGAATCGATCAACTTCAGAATCGTATTTTCTCTTCCGTTCGGGACAAAGACGAGGAAGGTCAATAAAAGAACGCCTGTCAGGACCAGAGCCCCGGAAGAGGAGGCAATCGAGATGATCTTGATCTTCCTTTTCTTCTTTTTCTGAGCCTTTTCGAATTCCTCTCTTTCCCTTTCGCATTCCGCTTCATAGTCCTTGATGATTTTCTCATACTTGGAAAGAAGCATTTTCGAATCCTTGTAGCCAGGGATGGCTTTCAGAGTCGTGCAGCTTTTCTTCAGCTTCGAATAGTCTTTCGCAGGGGCGATTTCACCTTCGAAAAGACAGGCATGATACATTGTTTCCTTTCTCTTGATTTCCTTTAGGCGGAGACAGTCTTCCATCTGGGTTTTCGAATCAAAATAGTTGGCGACGCTTCTGAAAAGATTATAGGCTTCATCATAGCGTTCTTTCTTCTTCAAATCCATCGCGATGAGATACTGATTTTTCACATAAAGATTTCGACAGTCATTGATCTGCATGGCAGAGGATTTGTAGTCCTTGACCTTTCCGAAAAGGGAAATGGCTTCCTGATATTCCTTCTTGGCCTTGAGAACCATCGCTTTCTGATAGATGGCCTCTTTTCCTAGATTCAGGCATTCCTCCGCCTGCTTTTTGCTATCCCTGTAGTTCAGGATTTTCGAAAATGTCTGACTGGCTTCCTGATATTTCAGTTCGGCCTTGAGCTTCATGGCAGAGGAATAAAGGGTCGAAAAAGCTTCCTCCTGTTTTCTTTTGATGATAGCCTGATTGGTCAAAGAAAGGATTCTTTTCTGGCTCTCATCGCCGAATTCATAGGCGTGATGATAATTCATGCATGTCTCGATCGGCTCGGAAGCATTCTTCAATTGTTCGATCTTTCCGCAGCGGTTTTCCACCAAAAGTTTGAGAAGATAGGCCTGTCCATTCTTTGCTTCCTTGTAGAGGACTTTTTCAAGAAGGCGGTCGGCCTTCTCATATTTTCCATCCTCAAGAAGAACCTCGGCTTTGGAAAGCATCTCCTCCACGCTCAGTTCGACCTTCTCTTCCTCATTCCCGAACTTGAGTCTCAGTCCATAATGACGGACACCGACAAGAAGAATTCTTCCTGCCTGTTTCATGGGAATGTTTTTCCTTTTCGCAATCAGGGAGACATAAAAGGAAAACTGGTCGAAATCGAGATCAAAATCGTTGAACTGCTTCTTGTCCTTGAAGACAGACCAGATATCCGCATAGAAGGAAATGTAGTAATCATACATCTTCCTCTGATCCGGCTTTTGAAGAACAAGGCCGACTTTTCCATTGAGTTTCGAATAGGCTTCCTTCTTTTTCTTGCTGGAAAGATTGGAGGCGGGAATCGTCGCGCCTTCCTTCACCTTCCTTGCCTTCGCCTGGATGATTTCATTCTCCGAGGCGGAAGAAGAGATACCTAGGAATTCATAGAGATTGCTGCAGCCTAAGATGGAATAATAGATATCCAATCCATCAAAAGGAGCAAATTCATCATC
>CAVCCX010000098.1:0-2997 GCA_963600815.1 Bacteroides uniformis
ATCATGTTCACTTTCAGTGATCATTCGTGATTCATTTTTGATGACGTGATGTATTTCGAATTCTTGGATTTTCCATTTGCAGTGACTTCCAGGAATCCAGATTCCAATAATGGCTTCAATATTTTCAAGGTGAAATAACTTCTACTTTTGATGCCGATGTGATTTTGGATTTCCTCTCTTGAACGTGCCATGTCCTTGCAGAAGGATAATATCTGATCATCATACTTGGTGATCGTTGCAATAGAACGGTCTTTTTCGCTCAGCAAATCATAGAGAGTGATCAGGAAGTAATCATGCTGGTCGTCCAATGTCGGCTCCCTGAAATTCAATCCTTTGTAGACATTGTATATTTTTCTTAGTCCGCTACCGCTTTTTTCCATCAAGCCCACAATCTCAAAGCAGGTGCAGATGATCTTGTTTCTTCTCACCGATGGAATGGTGTCGAGGCTATATTCGAATGGTTTCTTCGAAAGAAGCCATTTGCCTGGTGAAGTGATGACGAGCCGATCCTTGAAGATGTCCACATCGACCTGTGTTCCTTCGATGGAATAGTCTCTATGTGCAAGTGCATTGACAACCGCTTCCCTCAGGGCATCTTCAGGATAGGAAAAAGCATCGAGTCTTGATCCATCTTTCTGCTTGATAAAACCGCTTCTGCTGTTTCTCTTGACGAAATCCATGATGTTTGTGAAGACATCACATAAATTGCCTTGGAATTCCTTCTTGTCGATGACCTCATCGCTTCCTTTGTCATATCCGCTCCATAGCCTACATACAGCGAGCGTCTCATCGCTATCGAAATCATCTGAGAACATTCTCAGTCCTTGCGTCAATCGTCCATCCTGGCCAATCACTTCTTTGCTGATGAGAAGTTTTTCTGTTGGCTTTTCGCCATCTTTTCGATATAAAGCCGCCAAATGGATGAATTTGGAGAAGTTCTTTACTTCATACTGAACATTCAGAAGCTGTCTGTCTATGCCAAGTTTTCTTTTTCCCATTGCGAGAATTTGGCTGATTGTTGCTGGAATTGTAGAACTATCTTCTCTTACATAGACTTTCTCGCTGAAATCTCCGGATTTATAGATGACCATCTCATCGACAAAGTCAGTCCAAATGGAAAGAATGTAGTTTTCTTCCTTGCACGGTAAGACAGAAAAGACGACCTGGACATGCGGGAAGATGAATCGGTTGATGGTTTTGAGGACTAGAATCTTTGTTTCGTCGACTTCATTCTTTTTGAGCCCGACGATGTCGCCATCGTTTGAGACGCCAACAAAAATGTATCCTCCATAGGTATTTGTAAAACCTGCGATTGTTTTTGCTCATTTTTCGACTTTTTCAGAATTGGACTCCAATTTGAGCTTGTAGTCATGTTCTCTGTTCTCGAAAAAATCAGCCCCGACAAGATCTTCTATTTTATCCATATTCATGTCCTCCGAACCAGTCATTTCTATCATGTTCACTACAAAAACATATATCATGTTCACATGCGAGAGTATAGAGGCTGAATGAGAATGGTTTTCAATGGGAAATCAAGAGTTATTCTCCTTTTCTCTTTTGTAATCATCTTTGATTATTTTGGAACATAAATGAATAAAGTGTTTTAAAATGCAATTTTCATTTATATCAATTCTTTATATTTTCATTGAAAAACTGAAATGGCTTGTTTACAATGATAACAGGTGGAATTGGTTATGAGGCAATCATGATATAAAGAATCACAGTTTCTTTACAACAACACAGCATTAGCCAAGAAAGGGCGAATAGAATGAAGATCACAAAAAAAGACATCAAGTCGATTTGCTGTAATCACAGATATCACGATTCTGTTGTCAATTCGGATGAAGAAACACAGAAGAAGGAATTCGATAAGCTGTACGGAATCTATCGGCATTATCGTCTATTCTACTATCGATTTCAGGCAGAATTGTTCGAAGAATGTGTTTTTCCTCTTCCTGAAAAAGGGGGCACAAAAAAGGATTTGAAAAATATCCTCAATCATGCCGACTGGATCATGAAGGAAGAGAGTGAATATCTTTCGAAGGGTTTCGAGATTCCTGATGAATATGAAAAACGAAATTTCACTTCAGGAAGAGATGGTGATTTCTCATTGCTCTGGTATGATCAGTTCTATTGGAAAAGAGGCCATATGAACTCAAGCCTGATTCAGTTGTCCGAATATAATGTACGCAGCATGAAGGCGAGTCTGAAACGAATCCGAAATCGCCTTTTCCATGGAATCATCAAAGAAAACGATAAGTGCTTTTGGGAAGATGGATGCTGGAATTCGATCACGGATGATTCGGATTATGAGAACATATGTTCTACAGTGAGAGAATTTCTTTTCGATTGGTGCATTGGCCTTCATCAGGATATCGTTGAGGAATATTCGCAAATGGAAGATGCCGATGTGCGTTACCTTCGACTCGATTAATGAATGGAAATGTGAGGAAATCGTATGCATATTGAAATGCCAGAGGTTAGAAATATCTGCCGAAATCGAAAATACATTCTTTCTGAATTGAAGAAAGATGAAGAATCACAGAAGAATGAATTTGTTCGACTTCGTGCGATTGTGGAATATTTTAAATTCTATCGTTTCCACTATCAATGTCGGTTCTATAATGATTGCATCCAATGGATTCCATCCCATGGCGGTACAAAAGCAGATTTTGTTCGCTATCTCGAGAGTGCTGATTGCATTCTTTTGGAAGTGGAAAATTTCATGACAAAGGATTTTGACGTGTGTATTAGACGTGCGCCTTCTCATTTTGAGGCAGGACGTGATGGAGATCTCTATGGAATCTGGGATGAACAGTTCAGTTTCAAGAAGGAATATGAGAACGAATGCTATCTACAGCAGGCATTCCGTTTTCTGAAGCAATTCCGGAAAGAGATCAATCTGATTCGAACAGGTGTTCTAGAAGGAAAAAGAAAAAAGAAGGACGAGGATTTCTGGGAAAAACATGATTTTGGAAAATCTGGCGATGTTCCGGA
>CAVCCX010000099.1:0-2976 GCA_963600815.1 Bacteroides uniformis
ATCTCCACCTTCGAGGCATGCTTCATCGTCTTGGAATCATAGCTGATTCCAAGAAGGAGAACCTTTCCCTTGTAGGAACCTAAGGAGGAGAAATACTCTTTCTCCTTGATCTGAGAAATGGCATCTTCAGGAGTGGAGTCGACCTTGAGCTCGACAATGAAAGGAATATGGATGTTGTCATAGGGGATGATCGAAATATCGCTTCTACCCTTCATGGAGGTTTCCTCTTTTCTGAAGTTGTAGAATTTTTTCATGTAGAAATAGGAAATCAGTACGATGACACCTAAAATATCTTCCTTGTTCTTGTTGAACGGACTGGCCAAATCAGCATGGTTCTTATCCAATGTCTCATTGATGAAGTCTGTATTTCCCTTGAGTGTTTCATTATAGAGCTTTTCAGAATTCTCGATTGGATTGTAGAGCTCATCCCAATGCAAATCCTGCATTCCCTGAGCAAACTCCTGCTTGATCTCATAGTTCGGAATATAGCATGATTCTGTTTCCTTGTCATAGGCAAGATAGCCTAGGTGAATCAAAACCGTCAAGGCGGCATCTGTCGAATTCACCTTCGTGAGATCGTTGGTGAATCTTTTCACATTGACCTTGATTCTTTCATCGGCAATCAGCTTTGAGATGGTTTCTTTTAGAATGCCATGATCATAGTTCATATATGTGGATATGGCTTCCGTGGCGGAGGTAAGTGTCCAATAATCTTCGCATTCGCCAGTCAGTACGGCTTGAACGACGGATCTCGGATTGTAGATTTCGATGCCATTGAGATGATATCCATCATACCAGTTCTTGATCTCATTGAAGTCACGGCGGTATTGAACGCATAGACTCTTGACTTCTTCTTCGGTGAAACCAACGAATTCAGTCAGATTCCAGGAATTGATCATGTTGTATTCTTTGAACATGTTCAATGTCGACTGGGTGGTATATCTACGGATGGGTAGGATGCCGGTCATATAGACAAGATCGATGCATGCGGAAGCTGTCGTTGATTTGAAGAGATTTCTCAAGAAGGATGTGTATTCTTCACATAATTTTTGATTGCTTTCTTGCTCTCGGTAGATAATATCCCATTCATCGAAAAGGAAGATGAATCTTTCCTTTCTTTGCTGATTGATTGCAGAAAGGGCATCATCCAAAAACATGTCTTCCAAATCGACCATCGGATAGGCTGTTTTCAAATCACGAAAGATTCTCGATTTCAGTTTTTTTACGAATTCATTTTTGTCATCGAGTGCTGTATAGAGCCCAGACATATCAATCCAGATGACATTGTGCTTATTCAGATGTTCTTCAAAACCAGGATCCTTGGATATCTTCAGATCCTTGAACATTTCTCTTGAATCACACCCCTTGGAATAATAGGCGTTGAGCATGGAAATCGCCAAAGTCTTTCCAAATCTTCTCGGACGGGTGACGCACATGTATTTTTCGCTGGTTCCGAAAACATGGTTGCATTCTTGTATCAGCATTGATTTATCAACGAAAATTGCTGAACTTTTGTATTCGTTGAATTTGCTGTTATCCGAATTTAAATAGAATGCCATATGCTTGCCTCCTTTATTCTTCAATCATTTCGACTTTCGATGAATGCTTCATCGTCTTGGAATCATAGCTGATGCCAAGAAGGAGAACTTTTCCTTTGTAGGAACCTAAGGAGGAGAAATACTCTTTCTCCTTGATCTGAGAAATGGCATCTTCAGGAGTAGAGTCGACCTTCAGTTCGACAATGAAAGGAATATGGACATTGTCATAGGGGATGATCGAAATATAACTTCTTCCCTTCATAGAGTTCTCCTCTTTCCTGAAATTGTAGAATTTCTTCATATAGAAATAGGAAATCAGTACGATGACACCTAAGATATCTTCCTTGTTCTTGTTGAACGGACTGGCCAAGTCGGCATGATTCTTATCTAATGTCTCATTGATGAAGTCTGTATTTCCCTTGAGGGTTTCATTATAGAGCTTTTCGGAGTTCTCGATCGGATTGTAGAGCTCATCCCAGTGCAAATCCTGCATTCCTCTGGAAAACTCCTTTTTGATTTCATAGTTCGGAATGTAGCAGGACTCACTTTTTTCGTCATAGGCCAGATAGCCTAAATGGATGAGAACGGTTAAGGCAGCATCGGTCGAATTCACTTTGGTCAGATCATTCGAGAAGCGCATGACATCGACCTTGATTTTTTCATCGGCAATTAGCCTTGTGATGGTTTCTTTTAGGGCGCCATGATCATAGTTCATGTAGTCCATGACGGCTTCCGTTGCAGATGTGTATGTCCAATAGTTCTCACATTTCCCTTCAGATATTGCCTCGACTACGGATTGCGGATTGTAGATATCAATTCCCCTGAGATGATATCCATCATACCAGTTCTTGATTTCATCGAAGTCCTTGTCATATTTGCAGCAAAGTTCCTTCACTTCCTCTTCTGTGAATCCGATGAATTGTGTCAGTTTTCTTGGATTGATCATGTTGTATTCCTTGAACATGTTCAATGTCGATTGAGTGGTATATCTACGGATTGGAAGAATGCCTGTCATATAGACCAGGTCGATGCAGGAAGAGGCATCCGAAGCCTTGAATAGACTTCTCAGCAATTCTGTATATTCATCGCAGAGATTGTTGCTGTTTTCTTGTTCACGATAGATGACATCCCATTCATCGATGAGAAAGATGAATGTTTCATTCGTCTCAGAATTGATTTTTATCAATGCTTTTCTCAGGGTATCATCTTTTTCATCGAGAACATTTGGAAATTTTGCTGCTAACTCGTTTATGATGTCTTTTTGCAATATCGTGATGAATTCTTTTTTGTTGCGTGTATCGTTGTAGGCAGCAGCCATATCGATCCAGATGACATTGTGTTTGTTCAGATGTTCTTCAAAACCAGGTTCCTTCGATATCTTCAGATCCTTGAACATCTCTCTGGAATCACACCCCTTGGAATAATAGGCGTTGAGCAT
>CAVCCX010000100.1:0-2865 GCA_963600815.1 Bacteroides uniformis
TTTGGCATACCACCTAAGGCTAAGTAGAGTCTGAAGTCATCCATCAATTGTTTATGAACAGTCTCACTCATCATTGAATGGTTTTCATAGATTTGTCTTAGTACATTGACTTTATCAGTCCAATTAGAAGGGTTCATTACAATTATAGATTTTTTCAAGGGAGTTTTAAATTAATTAAACCTTTCACAGCCAAATAGACTATACTTTGTGAACAAAGAATAGGCGATTGTTTCATTTTGAGAAAAACAAGAATCAACGTCCGTTACAAAAAGGCGGATTCTGATTCTTTTTCAGTGAAAAAACTCTGGAAATTTTAACCGAAGTATAGTATACTATATATAGTAAATACACTATACAAAGAGGCAATCATGATCGACGAGAATATCAAGAAAATCGAGCGCCCGAAGAACACGATCCTGAAGGCGACCAAGAATCCAAATGTCTATATGGTCATAGAGAGGATCGGATGCAAATACGACCACGGGAGAAGGCTTCCGCAGAACGGAAAGGTCATCGGACACGTCATCGACGGCGCCTATGTCGGAAAGACGGATGCGAAGAAGAAGCTCTCCGAAAGAGCCATCACGGTGACCCGGTACGGAAGCGTCGCCTTCGCCGACAAGATGGGCAGGGATCTCATCGCTTCCCTTGACCAGGTCTACGCTCCGAACGATGCCATGAACATCTACAACCTGGCCCTGATGAGGGCGTCCTTCGGAGACGTCAAGGACTATCAGATCGAGGAGAAATACGAGAAGAGCTATGCGAGCATCCTCTATCCGAAGAGGGCCGTCTCGAAGAACAGCGTCTCCAAGCTCATCGAGCAGCTCGGAAGCGACTTCGCCGGCATCCACCAGTTCATGGAGAACCGGGTGAAGGAGATGGTGACCGAGTCGACGAAGATCCTCATCGACGGCATGCTGAAGAACAACACGACCAACGTCAATTCCTTCGCCGGGTTCTCCTACAAGGGCAGGATCAAGGGGACGACGGACATCTCAATCATCTGCGCAATCGACGCAGAGAAGAAGGAGCCGATCTGCACGAAGGTGTACAGGGGAAACCTGCCGGACTGCGTCAACAGTGCCGATTTCTTCGAGGAATTCAACCTTCCGAACAGACTCGCGATCACGGACAAGGGCCTCGATCCGAGCAAGATCAAGGAGAAGTATCCGGACTCGAAGATTGCCTATCTCTGTCCGATAAAGAGAGGCTCGAAGGTCATCTCGAAGCTCGGGCTTTCCAATGGGCTCGAATATGTCCCCGGCGGAGAGAAGCACATCCTCGGAAAGAAGTCGAAGCAGGACGATGTCTTCTACTATTCCTTCGTCGACCTCGACAGGAAGTCCAAGGAGGAGCATGACTATGTCGGCGGAAAGAAGGACAAGATGGATCCCGCGAAATACGAGAAGAAGAAGGATGCGTTCGGAAGCGTGACGTTCAAGTCGAACCTGGATCTGACCCTCAAGGAGGTGTATGACTACTATGCCCTGAGATGGCAGATCGAGCTGATCTTCAGGATGTACAAGGGGATTCTCTCCTTGAACACGACCAGGGTCCACGACAATCCATCCGTCATCGGAACGGAATTCATCAACTTCCTGTCCGTCATCATGACCTGCAGGATGAAGAACAGGCTCAATGAGCTCGGGTGCTTCAAGAACGATTCCTTCGGGAACATCCTCGACAGGCTTTCGAATATAATAAAAACTTCCACCGACGGAAAGGAGTGGAAGTTCTGCACGCTGAACGCTAAGGAAAAGGATCTGCTCGAGAAGCTCGGGATCTAGGATGTATAGTCTACTGGGATTGGGAAATGTTTAATTAATTGGTAGATATTTTAAAGCGAGTTTCCGTTAAATTCAGAGACTTTTTCAAGCGAGTTTAGCTTCCTAAATATAAAGAACCATTCACATCCATGGAATATCTATAAACAGATAACCATATAGGAAGGAATACAAAGGATACCATCAGAAAAGCATAGATTCTTGGGATGGATGATGTAGGACTGGCCAATTCTTGAACTATATTTCTTCATGAATTCATTCAAAGAAGTCGTTGTATATCTATTTCCAGATTTCACTTCGATTGGGCATATCTTTTGTTTTGTCTTGTTACCATTGGAAATCAAAAAATCGATTTCTATATCATTACGTTTTTTACTCGAATTATATTGTGTATAAAAAAATAATCGATATCCATTAGCGACTAAACACTGGGCTATCGCATTCTCAAATATCATTCCTTCATTGATCGATAATTTATCATGCAATATTTGTTTATACAGTTCTCCTTCTTTCAGTTCTGTCTCATCAAAGGTATGACTGACTAATAGACCCGTATCTCCCATATAACATTTAATGGCTGTTCTTTCTTCATTCAATGATAATCCTACATTAGGATCAGCACAGTTGAAACATTCATTGACAATCATAGAATCGCCAAGCCAAAAGAAAGTTTCTTCGTACATCGGATAGGTCGAGTTTTTTTCTATCGAAGAAAGACGAACTCTCTTTTCATGCTGAGATAAAAATCCCGGAATTTGATCAAAAATAGATAACACCTTTGAACGATATTTTTTATCGATTTTATTTATATCAGAACGGTACAAGGATAAGATATCTCTTTTTTCTACATCTGCTAAATGGAAATCACGATCATTCTCAATATATTTCTCAACGGCTTTTGGCATACCACCTACAAGCATGAATTGTTTAAATAACATCATTGCTTTATGATGCAATGCTTCCTCAAGAGGTTTCTTATCTATAAAACATTTCTTGATATATTCAACCATCTTATCTTCATTGAGTGCTAAACAGAACTCTTCAAAATCCATCGGATACATTTGAATTCTTCTTTCTT
>CAVCCX010000101.1:0-2724 GCA_963600815.1 Bacteroides uniformis
GATTCTCTTCATATTGCCTCCCTCCATTTCATTTTCTTTGCGATATTGTACCATAAACGAACGTAAAAGTGGAGCCTTGATTTTTGCTGGGTCATTCTCCCTGATATCGAGAAAGAAGTCGACAAACTCCTTCAATGGACCATTGTATCTCGTGTTGAAGAGATAGATTTCCATGGCCCATTCCTGGCCATTCGTATCGCTTCCTTTCGACACATGATAGTTTTCATAGAGCGTATCTAGTGAAAACTTGCAGTCTTCAATGAGAAAAATGATGATGGTCTTTGGGACCTTCTTATAGTTTTTCTCGCCTTTCTCGAAGTTCCTGCAAGTCAGTTGATTCGAATAGAAGTATCCTCTCTGTGGTAGATCATCAGTGTGTTTCTTCTGCATCTCGATATCATAATGGACGCCTTCTGAATCGACGGCATGGATATCCAGGACTGCTCCATGGGCATCTCTGCTTAACGGAGCAAGCTTATCCTGTGTCCGGACACGGATCACATGGATATCCTTTTTCTGTAAGAGTAGTCTCAGAAAATATTCAGCCAATGCTGTATTTCCATCGAAAGCGTAATTCATGACGATGTCGGACATGAGACAGGTCTTATTCAGCATCTTCTGCTTTTCCTTTTTATTCATATAGTTTCTCCTTCATAGATTTATTGCTATGAAAGCGAAAAAAATTACGGAAAAATCGAAAAATCTTTTTTTGGGTTCCTCATAGGATAGCCATCAATCGTTCATGAGAGAAATGTATGGCAATGCTTCAATATAGGAAAGAACCTGACAATGCGATTATTCTATTTGGAATGCTTTCCATCATTTCGAATCCATTTTGTATGCGATCAATCATATTATCTGATATCAGAAAAATAGGCATGACAATTCTGTGGGAGTTCCGAAAACATCTTTCCATCGAAAAAAACTATCCATCATTCATCATGAGAATAGTCTCGTTTCTTTCTAGGCCAGCATCGTCTTCTTGAGCTTCTTCGCTCTTGATAGAGGCATCTCGAGCAGAGAAGCAATCTTCTTTTCAGAGCATGTTCCTTCTTTCAGGAGAATAAGACATATTTCCTTTTTCTGGACTTTCTTTATTCCCTCTTCATATCCCTCTTTATATCCTTCCTTCCATCCTAGCTTTCTCATTTCTGCCAGTGGATTATAGATTCTCTTCATATTGCTTTCTTCTATTCTATATTTTTGCGATATTGTACCATATGAAGATATCCTTTAGAACCATCGCTCTTCTATGCTTTTGGGCTGTCTGAGAAGAAAAGCAGATGGAAAAACGTCCATACTCTTTTGACTTTTTCTGATAGGATTGGTAGAATGATTTCGTAAAATTTGCAATCGCATTGCAAAAAATAGGAAAGCCTATGATCAAAAGAAACATTGAACAAGTCATTGAGGATACGATAAAGCATTATCCCATCACTTTATTGACGGGACCAAGACAGATTGGAAAATCCACTCTGCTCTATCATTCGTTTGTGGGCAAAGGCTATTCCTATGTCTCCTTGGATGATTCTCTGGAATTGTCCTCCGCTCTTTCTGATCCTGTGACTTTTCTGGAAATGCATCCTGCTAAACTCATCATCGATGAAGTCCAGAAGGCACCAGGTCTTTTTCCCGTGCTCGAGAAGATCGTGAATGAATCGAGACTGAAAAAAGGAAACAAGGAAAGCAATGGACTATACATACTATCCGGATCTCAGAGACAGAAGCTTCTGGATGAATCGAAAGAATCTCTCTCAGGAAGAGTGGCCATCCTCGATATGAATGCTCTCTCTCTTTCAGAAATCTACAATAGAGAGAATCTTCCGTTTCAGGTAGATATGAAAAAGATATCCACGAGAATGAATGACTATCGAATCGATGAAACCGAGGCATTCAGAAAAATCGTCCGGGGATTCTTTCCTGTCCTGTATGATGATATGGAAATGAATGCCCATCTTTTCTATTTTTCGTATCTGACAACCTATCTGGAAAAAGACCTGAAGGAATTCCTTTCTGTGAATGATGAAGTGAAGTTCATCAACTTCATGAAGATTTTGGCTTCCAATACAGGGGAAGAACTCATCTATGACAGCTATTCGAAGAATGTCGGTGTTGCTACCAACACCATCAAAGCCTGGGTTTCTGTGTTGGTGAAAACAGGAATCATCTATCTTGTAAAGCCATACAACGAAGAATCTACCTTCAAAAGAGTCGTGAAAAGACCGAAGATGTATTTCTTCGATACGGGATTGGCGGCCTATCTCTGTGGTATCGACAGTGCCGAGACACTGCAGAGAAGCTTTCTGAAAGGAAGATTCTTCGAGACATTCATCTTCAATGAAATCCGGAAAAGCTATATGAATGCAGGCCGATCGATTCAGTTCTACTACTACCGGGATACAGATCAGAATGAAGTCGATCTGGTTCTTCTGAGAGACGGAATTCTTTCCTGCATCGAAATCAAGACAGGACAGTCCTTCAATGCGAGTTCCACAAAAGGCTTCAGGAAACTTTCCGATACCAGATACGAGAAAGGAAAGAATGCGATCATCTGCACTGCGGATAAAATATCCATCCTCAGTGATGGAACTCTCCTTCTGCCTGTGAGTTCCATCTGAGAATACCTTCGTTTTTCTTTTACAGAATATTTTCTGATATTCCCTAGAATCGCGAGGTTTTCGGATTTCGTCACGGATTTTTCTGTGGTATATTTTCGAAATGCTT
>CAVCCX010000102.1:0-2467 GCA_963600815.1 Bacteroides uniformis
TCGCTGGTTTGAAGAACCATTTCCAGGAAAAGAAGATCGATAAGAAACTCTCTGAGAAAAAACTCGATGCCTTCGTGAAGAAATATGATGCCAAGGCAAGAAATCTATTAGAGGATGAGAAGAAGTACAATGCCCTTCTTCTTGACTGTGAAGAAGAAATCAAGAAGAAGCCTCTCAAGAAAGAACTCGACTATATCGAATGCTTTCTCTCTCTGATGGAAGAGAAGAAGAAAGACCTTTCTCTGACCGAGAAAAAAGCGATTTTGGTCAACCTTCTCTACTTCCTTTCTCCAATCGTGCCGAATGATGAGAATACAAAAGACAACCTTCTCATTCTAGAGAAAACCTTTGAGGACCTCAAAGAGATCCTCCAGAATATGAAAGACTGAATTCTCTCTATCTCTTTTTCTATGAAATGACTATAATTGTTCCAGAAAAGAGAAAAATAGAATGATTCATGGCAAATTCATCGTCCCATCGTACTACAAGGACTTCCAGTGCAAAGGAAAAGACTGTCGAAACTGCTGCTGTCAGGGATGGAAGATCACTCTGACCCAAAAGGAATACTTCCGGCTTTTGGATGTCGATTGTTCTTCTTTGCTGAAAGAAAAGATTCTTGCCTATGTCGGTATCCTTCCCCATCCGAATGAACTGGAATATGCCAGGATCAATTTCAACTATAACGGAGAATGCCCACTCAGACTGGAAAATGGCTATTGCGGACTTCAGGTCGAATGCGGAGAAGAAAAGATTCCCAGTGTCTGCCGGTATTACCCAAGGGCCCCGCATCTTTATCCTAAAAAGGAATGCTCGATCTCCAATAGCTGTGAATGGGTGATCGAATATCTTCTAGAACATGAAATCACGTTCGAGGAAAAAGAACTCTCCTTCGCTTTCGAGGAAAAAGAAGAGGACAATCATGTCGAGGATGAAGAAAAAAGAAAAACATGTCTTTCGATTCTCGAGAAAGAAGAATCACTCGATAGGTGTCTCAAAGAGATCATCCTCTTCTTGAACGAGGATGTCTCTCTGATAGCCGAAGAAAAACATGCCTCTATCCTTTCAGAGCTGAAAAAGACGTTTTCTCATTCCGCAAGCCTGATGTTCCTATTGGAAAACTGTGTGGAAATGAATATCACTGTCTCTATCGAAGAAGAGGAATGGATGAAGAAGATACTCATCAATCATCTCTTCTATCTCAGGTTTCCCTATCTCAGAAAGATTCAGAATCCAGGAATCTGTCTCTACTATGTGGTTCTCTTCTGGAAATGGATTCTTTCGTGCAATCAAAAAGCCCACACGAGGGAAGATTTCATCGATCTTGGTGCATCCTTCTTTCGTGTCGGCGAACATTCGAATCTCTATGAGGTCATCGACTTCCTCGTGAAGAAAAATCAGTTCTGAAACGTCTGCTTTTCGAGCATGGAAGAGATTTCCTTTGAAGAAGGAATGCTCTCCAATGCTCCTTTTTTCGTTGTGGCGAGAGCCCCGGCGATATTGCTGAACTTCAGGTTCGATTCCATCAGGGATGGAATGAACATCATCTCATGAAGGCCGAGTGAATCCACATTCGAAAGGAAGGCGCCAAGGAAGGCATCACCGGCTCCCGTGGTATCCACGGCTTTCACCTTGATGGATTTGGCTTTGATGATTCTATTGTTGCAGTAGGCAAATGAACCATCCTTTCCGAGGGTGACTAAAATCAGCTTTGGTCCCTTCTTGAGCTTCTCGACTGCCTTATAGGGGTCGTCGATCTTGGTGAAAAGAGTGAGTTCCTCCTTGGAGAATTTTACGATATCAAAGAGAGGATAGACTTCATCATAGATCTTGATGGCTTCTTCTTCGTTCTTGAAGATATCCTCTCTGTAGTTGATATCGAAAGAAAGGATTTTCTTCTGGCTTTTTCCATAGGAAAGAATCTGACGAAGGAAGTCTCTTCCTTCCGGGACGGAGAGCATGAGAGATCCGACATGGATCACATCGCCCTGGCTGATCAGGTCTAGGGAATCATCTAAGAAGAAGGCATCCGTTTTGTCTTCTCTTTGGAAGGTGAAGCTTCTTTCTCCCTGATTGAGTTCGACTGAGGAAATCGTCGTCTTCTTGTCCTTGAGGATATGAAGTCCGGATGTATCGAGATCATTGTCCGAAAAGAATTTCAGGATCGTCTTTCCGGCATCATCCTTTCCGATGTTGCCGACAAAGAGAACTTGGTTTCCGATCTTCTTTGCCTGGTAGGCGACGTTGAAGGGGGCCCCTCCGACAAAGGAAGCGACTTTTCCTGTGACTTTATTGACGAACGTATCTAAGAGTATTTCTCCGTAGCAGACAATCATGTTTTTTCCTCTCTATGGTTGAATATGCTTTTTATTGTAATGCGAATGTGGATGAAAACAAAAGAAAAAGGCACTCTTTTATGGCAATCGCAAGAATATAGCCTCTCGTTCGCCGAAATCCTGGGCATGATGAA
>CAVCCX010000103.1:0-2465 GCA_963600815.1 Bacteroides uniformis
TCTATGTCGTCACCGATACCCGATTTGATTGTGCCCTTTGTCTTTTCATTCTTCTTTTGACGATTGTCTTCCGTGTTCTTAAGAAACCGGGATTCTCCATAAAGAATCTTCTTTCTGGTCAGAATTCCTCTCACTTTTCCTATAAGATCATTTCTCTTTTGCCGGTGCTCTGTTTTGTAATCGGTATCCTGTTGGTTGTCGGATATCAGCAGGGTATCTCTCTCTTCCAGACCATCGCTGATCATCTCAGTGGACGAATCCAGTATACGATTCATGCCATGGAAAACCATTCCTTCACGTTTCTTGGTGAAAATATCACCTGGTCTGAGGAAGGAATCATCCTGGATTCATCCTATTTCAAGTGTCTTTTTGAACAGGGAATCGTTGGTTTTCTTTTTGTGATGGTCTATTATTTCATGACACTGGAGAAGGCACTCGAAAACAAAGATAAATACCTTTTCCTGATTCTAACCATCATTCTCTTCGAATCCATCTTCGAACCCTTCTTATATGATTATAATTATAATCTATTTACTTTGTTCTTCGTCAATATCTCATATGCCTATTCTCTTTCGGCAACGGATGAGAAGAAGGAATGCTATGATGTCTTTGCCTTCAGGCTGAATGGTGGCGATGTCTATTTCTGTCAGGAATCATTCGAAAGGACTTCTATTTTATGAAAAAAGTGATTGCGGTTGTTGTGACCTATAATCGAAAGAAAATGCTTCTTGAAGCACTTCAGGCACTGAAAAATATTTCTTATTCGGCTTTGGAAATTTTCGTTGTTGACAATTTTTCCACGGATGGCACAAAAGAATTCATCTCTTCTTTGGTTGATGATGAGAAAGTGAGATACTTCAATACAGGAGCGAATCTCGGTGGAGCCGGTGGCTTCAACTATGGAATGAGAAAAGCCATCGAAGAAGGATGTGACTATATCTGGGTAATGGATGATGATTGTATCGTCCGTCAGGATTCCCTTGATTTTCTTCTGAAGAAGGCAGAGTCTCTTCAGGATGATTTTGGATATCTTTCGAGCAGTGTCAGATGGACGGATGGCAATCCATGCAAGATGAATATCCAAAAAGTCTCCATGAAAAAGAAAGTGGAGGATTTCAGCAAAGATCAGAAAATCGTCATGGCGACATTCGTCTCTCTTTTCATCAATGCGAAGGCTGCCATCGAGGTTGGCTTGCCGATCAAGGAATTCTTCATCTGGGGAGATGATTTGGAATATACCTATCGAATCTCAAGGAAATATCCATGCTATTATTGTGCCTCTTCGATCGTTGATCATAAGTGCAAGGATAATCTTGGCTCTTCCCTTCTGAATGATGATCAGAGAATCGACCGCTATTTTTATGCCTATCGAAATGAAACTTATCTCTTCCGGAATGCTGGACTGAAAGGTAGAATCTATTATTTTCTCAAGATTCTCTATCATAAAGCGAAAATAAGACTGAAGTCCTGCAATTTCAAGAAAGAGAAGATGGCTGTCCTCAAAAAAGGAGTGAAGGCCGGAAAGGCATTCAATCCGAAGATCGAATATGCCTATCCTATGGAAAGAAAAGTCCGTGTCCTGGAATTCTTTGGCGAACCTCTTTCTTTTGGTGGACAGGAAGCCTTCATGCTCAATATGTATGAGAATTTCGGATCTCGAAATGAATATACATTGGCAACTCCTTTTGAATTGACCAATCAGAAACTGATTCATATTGCTGAAAAAAGAGGAGAGAAGATTCTTTTCTACAATTATCCATTCGAAAGCAAGAAAAGAAAAGAATATATCCGCAAGGCTTTGCATGATATCCTGAAGAAGAATCATTATGATGTGATTCATATTCAGTCTGGAAGCATCTTCACTCTTCTTGAATCCGCAAAGATTGCAAAAAAATATGGTGTTAAGAAAGTCATCGTTCATTCCCATTGCTGTGGAAATGATAATTTCAAATATCGATTGATCAAGGAATATTCCGATCGAAGAATCACTTCTTATGCTGATGGCTATCTCGCCTGCAGCATGGCGGCTGGAAAATGGAAATTCCCGCAGGAAATCATCGATCAGAATGAGATGATTGTCATCAAGAACGGAATCATCACCAAGGATTATCTCTTCAATCAGGAGACACGGGATGAAATCAGAATGCGACTGGGCATCAGGAATGATGAAATCACCTTTGTTCATGTCGGACGATTCTCTGAGATGAAAAACCATGCTTTCTTCTATAAGCTCTTGCCACTGATAAAAGAACACTATCCTGATTTCAGATTCATTTTTGTCGGAGCTGGTGAACTCAAAGAAGGATTCCAAAACAAAATCAGGGAAATGAATCTGGATGATCATATTCTTTATCTGGAAAATATTGACTATGTAAACAAAGTCTTGATGGCTGGAGACCTTTTCCTGTTCCCGTCCTTATACGAAGGATTCCCCATGACCTTGGTCGAGTCTCAGGCAAGTGGAC
>CAVCCX010000104.1:0-2448 GCA_963600815.1 Bacteroides uniformis
TTAATAAAAAATCATATTCATTTGTATCCAATTGCTACGATGTCACGGAATAACCTGCCACAATTCAACTTTATTGGAATCGGTATTTACCCCTTAAACAAATAAAAAATCCCCTTTTTACCATGGTTTTGGCAAAATACAGGGAATTGGAAACGATGATGGTGGAGCTGAAGAGGCTCGAACTCTCTACCTCCTGCTTGCAAAGCAGGCGCTCTTCCAGGTGAGCTACAGCCCCACGTCAAAGGCTTAAATATTATAGAAGCCTTTGGATTGAATTGCAATCAAATTTTTACTTTCACAAACTTTCCGGTGAGATCTTCATCCGACGCGATCGTGACACGCAGATAGTTTTCAGAATAGCCTTCATAGAGTCCCTTCTTGTTCTTTCCTTCGACAAGAACTATGACTTCCTTTCCGGATAGATTCTTGCGGAAGAACTGATCATTTTCTTCGCTTAGGGCAATCAGTTTCTTTGTGCGGTCCATGCGGATACGCATCGGAACAGGATCCTTGAGCTTGGCAGCCATGGTGAAGGGTCTTTCGCTATAGGGGAAGGCATGGATTCTCATGAAACCGACCTTTTTGCAAAACTCATAGGTCTCTTGGAATTCCTCATCGCTTTCGGCTGGGAACCCAGTGATGACATCTGTCGAAAAAGCGACATTTGGAATTTCTTTCCTGATCTTTTGTGTCAGCTCATAGAAATCAGAAAGATGGTATTTTCGATTCATTCTCTTGAGCACGGTTTCACTTCCGGACTGCAAGGGAAGATGGAAATGGGGACAGAGACGGTCAGAATGTTCCTTGAAAAGCTGGATATATTCATCGTCGACCTGGCTTGCCTCGATCGAGGAGACACGGATTCGATAGTCTTCATCCTTTAAGTGAAGAAGGTCGAAAAGAAGCTGGGTCAGTCGATAGTTCGGATCCTTTGGATCCTTATAGGATCCAGTATCGATGCCGCCGATGATGAGTTCCTTGTTCCCATGCTCGAGAAGGGAAATGCATTCCCTGATGATGGATTCATGGCTTCTGGAACGGGAATTTCCTCTGGTGAATGGGACAACGCAATAGGAACAGAAATTATCGCATCCGTCCTGGACTTTGATGTATCCGCGCACATTCTTTTCGCCGGTATCGGTTGGGGTATCCTGATAGGAAAAATGACGACTATCTTCTTCCACGCGGTCGATGATGGTGTTGCATCCCTGGTCGAAGAGTGTTTCGATGATGTTCTTATTTGTGGAACCAACCAATCCTTTCACACCCGGAATGTTTTTATAATATTCCTTGTGAATCTGGGAGGAACAGCCCATGACATAGATGGGTTTGTCTGGATGATTTCTGGAAATGGAACGGACTTTCTGCAGGTCTTTTCTTTCTGCCTCATTCGTGACGGCGCAGGTGTTGACAAAATAGAGGTCGGCCTCTTCATCTGTCGCTTCCTCATAGCCGTTCTTGATGAGCCGTTCCTTGAGGGCCTGGGATTCATAAGCGTTGACCTTGCAACCGAAGGTATATATCTTAAAGCGCATGTTTCTTGTGTTTCCTCTTCTGGTATTTTTCTTCCTCTTCCATGCATTCTTCATAGAGGGAAAAAGAAATGAATTTCTTTTCTTTTAGGTCTTTGAACAGTCTTTCTGTATCGTAGGTGAAATAGTCATTGGCGATTCTGTTGAGGTCATCAAAGAGATTCAGATTGAATTCCCTTTTGACTTTCTCATCAAAGAGAGGCAGTTCCGCTTCTAATGTGAGATCATCCTTGATGAAAAAGAGCGTCTCAAAGTCGATATGATAATAGACTTTCAGTTTCTCGTTTTCGCTATCCAACTTGACAAGCCGGCAGAAGGAAGAGGAAAAAAGCAGGTGTCCATAGGTAAGAAATGGATTGATGATTCCGATATTCTCGTTCTTCATATAGTCCTGATAGGCCTGTTCCTTCAGAAGATAGGGTCTTGTCGAATAGATTTCATTGATTTCCTTCGAATAGGTCGGAATATAGATTTTCACATCGCCATCCACAAAATAGGGAAGCTGTTCGAGAAGCGCGGACTGGATTTCCTTTCTTTTCAGTTCCTCCTTTGGAAATTGGGAAAAACTCTGGTTCAGCTTTTTTCGAGTATCCAATCCCTGCAGGATGATGGTGGATTTGATGACATCGATCAAGGAACGGTTCTCATTGTATTGGGATGTCTTTATATTGAACAGAAAAGCATGCTCATCGTAGTATCTCTGCTCAAAGGAGTTGGCGATGGATTTTGGGTTTGCCCAAGACAAATATTCAATGGCTGTTTTTCTCATAACAAAAATATTATAGTGTTTTCCTTATTCTTTTGAAACGATTTTGAAAATAGAAAAGAAAAAACTCGGTTGCCCGAGTATGTATCTATGGAATGGAGCAAGTGACGGGAATCGAACCCGCGTGTCAACCTTGGCAAGGTTGCGTTC
>CAVCCX010000105.1:0-2365 GCA_963600815.1 Bacteroides uniformis
TACGTCACTTTGGCTGTCGAGGAAGCTTCACTGCTCTCTCGATCGAAGGTGATTTCACTTCCCGAGGAAGAAGAGATATCTTCAATCAGGATGCAATAGGAATTGACATCGTCTGTTCCTGAAGTCATACCTGCCTTGATGATGGAGATACCCACTGCATATTTATAGGTCGACCTTGTCTCTTTGACAAGCTCAGTCACTGCGGTTCTGTTGACAACCTGGGCATTGGCTCCGATATCCAGATACATCAGATAGCATCCTTCTTTGCCATCAACAGATCCCAATGCATATTCTCCAGCATTGACAGGGATTTCAAAATAAAACGCACGCTTGACAACATCCGTGGAATAACTGCCAGACCCTATTTGTGGAAGCGTTGGATTCTCTATCCATTCCGATTTGAACTTGACTGAATAATCAGTTGTCAATTTCCCTGAATATGTGCCATCATCATATTCATAGATAAATTCTTTGGATTTGACAGAAGAAGAATAAACATTCTTAATATGTTTTATAGCAGTAATCATAGAAGATTCATTTGTCGTATTTCGTTCGATTTTGTAGAGAGAAAAAAAACTATTGTTGTTAGGATAAAAAGTTCCAGAATAGAAGTTGATATATCCTTTATCCTTCAAATTGAAATCAACACAATCATATGGGACTTGATAATTTTTATATGTATTCCCATTGATAACTGCATGCTGGATTGTTGCAGTCGCATTCTGAGATGTCAGACTGACATTTCCACCAATGAATTTCAAGCCATATAGAAGACCTTTATTGTTAACGGTATCGATATCAGATGAATAATTCGAAGCCAAAAGGCTTTCAAAAGAAGATTTTGTTTTTTCATATTTTTGAAAGCCCATAGAACTCGTAATCTTAACTGCTCCATTATCGTTGTAGGTCCAGTCTGAAGAAAACTTTTTTGTCGAGTAATCGAAATTATCCAATTGCTGAACCCCATTGCTGGATGGGCCATAATAATAGCCATGTTTTTCAATATAGATATCACCACCAATGCCATTGTTATATTGGGCACCACTGACAATATATCCTGTATTTTTATCGTCTGGGACACCTAAGTTATCTGTTTGGCTTTTCAAAGGCATGAATGTATTTTTCGTTTCAAATACTGTATCGCTCAATGTCGTCGTATAGTCTGTTCTATATTTAAAAAAATTTCCTGAATTGTTATATTTTGTGCCGCAGGAAGTATAATGCGGAGAAAAATATAATGCAACAATTTGACTTTTATTTCTGCTTCGTACTACCGACCAATTATTCGATTTATAAGTCAAATAGTAGTAATTAGAATTCCGACCAGACGGAGAATAGGAGTATATCTTTACAGTTGTATCACCTGTAATTTCGAAAGACGAAAAACTTGTCACATCTGTACCTAATGTCACGGAATAATTGCTACTACTGGAAGAAATATAACCTAAATAATAGGGTGTGGTTGTATCATTTCCTTTATAGGTATAAAGTTGGTTGTTAGAATAATGCCATTTCGTTGCATTAGATACATTCGTTGAGATGATGCCATCATAAGAACTGTTTGCAGTGAGATAGTTCGAGCCGGAATAGATATAATAGCTTTCAACCTGTGGAGATTGGCAAACCCATTCAGATCCGTTGAATAGGATTGCGTAATTCTTATCCTTATCCAAAAATGCATCACATTCATCGTTCCAGTACCATGTTGTTTCTGCAGAAGATGAAACGGATAGCGATCCATAATCATCATTCAAATAATATAAAATTCCATTCGTGTTATCCGAAATTGATAAGAGAAGATGATTTTCACTGTCCAAATATAAACCTAACGCATTTGATACATCGGTTGTATTTGTAATTTTGCCATTTTGGTAAGATAAATAGTTTGTTTCCGAATCATCTTCATAAGATAAATACATGGATTCCACTGTCGACCAATTATATGTGATTGTCGTATTTATATCTTTGACACTTCTTTTTGCATAGCCATTCAGAGCCATTCGACCTTGCCCTTCTCGATAAAGAGAACTATCATTCGTTTGACTATCAAAGCAAAACGATGCAGTTGTATCCCCATTATTTGTCTTCACCTCGTTTTGATAGAATTTTGTTCCGCTTGAACTAGTCGTATAAGTATAGTCTTCACCAGTCGAAACAACATTTGCGACGACATCCTCTGAATCAGTGGTCGAATTCCCTTCTCCGTCTTGATTGACAGTGGTTATGGATTTTTGATAAGTTGCGGCATGAGAATCATCATTTACTTGATTATACACAGAACGAAAATCTTCGTATATCTCCTTCATATCGATGCTTCCACCCCAGCCTTGTCCATCTCCAGCTTCCTCCTTGGTGAACTGAACAG
>CAVCCX010000106.1:0-2305 GCA_963600815.1 Bacteroides uniformis
TACGTCACTTTGGCTGTCGAGGAAGCTTCACTGCTCTCTCGATCGAAGGTGATTTTGCTTCCCGAGGAAGAAGAAATGTCCTTAATCAGGATGCAATAGGAATTGACATCCTCTGTTCCTGAAGTCATACCTGCCTTGATGATGGAGATACCCATTGCATATTTATAGGTCGATCTTGTCTCTTTGACAAGCTCAGTCACTGTGGTTCTGTTGACAACCTGGGCATTGGCTCCGATATCGAGATAAATCAAATAGGCGCCATTGGCTCCCGAAACGGAACCTAGAGCATATTCTCCTTCATTGACAGGGATTTCGAAATAATAGGCTTTGTTCTCTTCAATGGAATCATTTTTCTCAATCCATGCTGTATTGAATATCGGTGTCTCGCTGTTCTTGGTTCCCGATGTCATCGTTCCATCATCATATTCATAAATATAAGGATTTTTGCTCTGCTTCGGCTCATAGATTTTCGAAATACGGTTGATTTTGATGATCTTATTGTTGCTATCTCGATCGATTTTATAAAGTGAAAAGAAGGAATTATTGCCAGTATAATAGGTGCCAGCAAAAAAGTTGATGTATCCTTTATCCTTCAAGTTGAAGTCAATGCAATCATATGGAACCTGATAATTCGTATACGTCGTTCCATTGATGACAGCTTTTGGAATAACCACTTGGTGACCATCAGAGTATTCAGTACCGATTTGTGCTTTCATGAAATGGAGACCGTATACGGATTGCTGTCCATTCAGGATTCCCTCCAATGTTTGTTTTGATTTTTCATATTTTATGTACGATTTGCTGTCTGTTATGTCTAAACTTGCATTTCCATCTTTTACTGTATACACGCTTGTCAAAGTATTTGTATTTGTATCAAAGGAGGCGAGATTAGAGATATCAAATTTGGAAACACGAATATCTCCATAGGCATCATCAAAATAATTCGATCCGCTCACAACATATCCTGTATTCTTTTGATTCGGAACACCATTCGTATTGTTCAATGGAAAATAGGTATCTCGAGTTTCAAACTCAGAATTCACATTCTCAGTCGATGTATCATTTAAATAAATCGTTTTTCCTGCAGTATCATACTTGATGCCATAGGAATTTTCAAAATCAACAATCTTATTTGCATTTATTTGTGCTGAACTCGTTGACAAATTCCAAGCAGAAGACCAAGAATCGAAAGTCAAATAATATGTTTTATTATTTGCATCGTATTTCAAACATTTCGCAGATGAAGAAGTCTTTAAACTGAAACTTGTATTGTTTTTAGAATATGAGCTTTGAACATAATACTTGGTCCCATTGATCATGGTATAGATATAATTGCTATTATCCAAATACCATGCTGTATCACTACTTTCACTGGCTGTAATCGATGAATTAGATGCATTCAAATAATAGGTGATTTGACTGTACCAACTAGATACTGTTTTATAAAATTGATATTTGACGGCATCTTGATTTTCATCTAAGCTCCAATAATAAGTATTTGAACTTTCTTCCTCATCTTTACCACACATCAAATAATAAATACCATTGCAAAATGTCTGAGCACTATCATCATATGTCCAAATAGTCGGAGTGACATAGGAAGAATATTCTTCAAGTGTTAGCAAGCCGTCATCATTTTTCAGATAATAATATTTTGGATAATTGTCACTACCTGCTAAACTCGTCAATAGATATCCTTTATCGGATAAAATGAACGAAATTGCATTCGAACTCGTTGTATCAATAACCTCTGAATTGGTCGAATCATAGCCCAAATAATGGCTATTGTTATCGCCATCTTCATATGAAATAAGGAAAGTATTTGTTTGCTTTTTATTCGTATACGTAATAGTTTTTCCATTCTTGATTGCCCTTTTACCATATCCTGTCAAACACATATATCGATATTCATTCGTCGATGTTTTCGCAGAATCTGGATTTTCAATGACAAATGTATAAGAGGATGTCGTATCACCACCATCATTATCCTCACTTTGATAAAATCTTATATAACGACTTCTAGAACCATAATAACTAGACTCTTGGTCATAAATATAATCAGTCGATAAAGCGCCACTTGCGACCTGAACGACATCTGTTCCAGTCGCAGTCTCATTTTTCTTTCCATTCATATCATAAGTGACAGATGATGAAGTCGTATATTTCGTTGCAGTATTCTTCGCAGAATTCGCATCACTCGTAAAGACATTCCATTTGGATTTCAGATTGTTGTACATCGTCTCCATCTCAATGCTTCCACCCCAGCCTTGTCCATCTCCAGCTTCCTCCTTGGTGAACTGAACAG
>CAVCCX010000107.1:0-2262 GCA_963600815.1 Bacteroides uniformis
CATCTGGGAGGTTCCCATCGTCATGTCATAGGCCGTTTTCGAACAACCATGTTCCTTGATTTCTTCTTTTTCAGGAGCGACAAGCAATTCGGTCATCAAATAGATGATATCTCTCGCCGTGAAGTGAGCTCCGGCTTGCTCATCATAGGATTCAGAGAATTTTCTTGTGAGTTCCTCAAAGATATAGCCCATATCCTGAGAAGTGACGTGCTCAGGCGACATGTCTGCTTTCTTGGAATCGAATTCGGTGATGATGGTGAAAAGAAGATCATTTTGAGACATCTTGGATATTTCATCTCCGAACTTGAAATAGGAGATGATGTCTTTGACGTTATCGGAGAATCCTTGGAGGTAATCGATGAAGTTCGCTGCGATGTTTTCGGAATCCGCTAAAAGTGATTTGAAATCGAATTTGCTGGTGTTATAGAAATTTCTCTTGGCTGCTTTTTTCAAAAGAGTGTCTCTGACAGCAGGAGAGATGTTCTTTGAATCCAATTCTTTTGCTTTAGCTAAGACGTCTTGTTTTGTCTCTTTCAAGCAATCCTCAAAACGCTTGATGACGGTCATAGGAAGAATGACTTTGCCATATTCGTGTGGCTTGTATTCTCCGTATAAATGAGTGGCAATTCCCCAAATGAGGTTTGCTTTCTCTGCTACATTCGTATTTGATTGTTTTTGAAGTTCTTCAATAGACATGTTCATTACCTCTCTTTTTTTATTCTTTGTAGTTGTCGTAGAAGCTCTTTATCTGATCTTCTAATGCTTGTAGTTCTTTCTTCTTGGATTGATATTCATCCAGTGTTTCTAGATATCTTTCAGCAATTTGCTTTTGAATCTTGATATCCGGACAAGGAATCTTGAGTGTTGCCAGATTGGTCGTCGAAATCGTGGTTATCACAGAACCTTTTTGGATTGAGTTCAGTAATTCCATTCCTTTTTTGGAATCAAAGAAGATTTTTAGGAATGTACTGTCGATTCGATCTGTTTTCGGTCTTAGGATGATCATTGCGCCTGTCACGACGATGTAGTCATCATAATTGTTTTCGAAAACAGCAATTTTGACCTTGGTGCTTTTCGAAGACATGATGATATCTCCGTTATGGGCGTAGTATTTCTGAAGTCTCTTATCTTCGACAATATTCTTTAAGGAATCGAAATGGATGATTCCATTCTCATCAATATCGCTGGATGTCAGTATCTTTGTTCCTGTGAGGAAACTGGTTATTGCTTTTTCGAAGTTTGCGGCTGTCAAAGGAGATCCCTTTAGAATATCCACTACATCCGTAAGATTCACTAAATCATCCATTCCTTCATAGACGTCTTTCGACATCAATGAATTGAGGGTGAGACAATAATCGACTGTTTTGATATCTTCCTTTGTAAAGGTCTTCACATTCACATCATTGTAGGCATTATATAGGTCAATAGCAGCCTCATGGCTTCTTAGACCTTTCAATGGCAAGCCTTCTAAAACTTTATCTCCATCAACGACCTTAAATGATTGATTTCCATTGCTTAGAATGATGATGTCTGTCTTTATACCCAATCCACTGAATGAATTCGAAGGTAATGAAATGATTCCTTCCAATAGTCCATTCTCAATGAGATATTTTCGAATGTTGGCATCTGCTGATTGGAATAGAGAACCTTCGTTGATGATTGCAACGATTCTTCCGTTGGCTTTCAGTTTTGATAAAGCAGTGAATATAAATAACCATGGTGAAGAAACTCTTCCAGTGAATAATTCTGGATTCTTCTCAATGAATGCATCATATAGATTGGCGTCATATTTGAGACCGAATGGAGGGAAAATATATCCTTTTGTGAAGTTTGGAACATTCTCTGAAGAAATAGAGTTCGTATTCTCAATGGAATAGTTTGCTTCACACATCTCAAGGAGCATTTTGGATGTATCAACTAAGTCAGGATTGATTTCTTGTCCGATCAATATTGGTTTGATGAATTTGTTCTTTTCTAAGTTCGAAACATAGGCTAAGAAGTTTCCGTATCCAGATCCTAAGTCAAAGACAATGTCATTCGGCTTGATATCGAGAAGTTTATCAACGAGCTCACAGACATATCGGTTCGAGATAACTTCGTTGGATAATCTGCCATTCCATGATTCGATGAATCCAAGAGCAATCTCAGAATAGTCTTTCACATTCAAATCGAATTCATCGAATCCGTCATTGATTTCATTTAAATCGATTTTGTTGAGTTTCAGGTATTGGCTTAAGGATTGGTTGGATATCTTCAATAGTT